>JAWVFZ010000533.1:0-3725 GCA_033855555.1 Solirubrobacteraceae bacterium | reverse complement strand
GACAGCCCCTTGCCGGGGGCGCCGATCATGTTCTCGGCGGGGACGCGCACATCCTCGAAGACCGGCTGGCCGGTCGGCGAGCCCTTGATGCCGAGCTTGTGCTCGAGCTTCGGCACGCTGAACCCCGGCCGGTCCTTCTCGACGATGAACGCGCTGGAGCGCTTGGCCTCGCGGTCGGTGATCGCGAACACGACGTAGAAGTCCGCGATCGTCGCGTTCGTGATCCAGTTCTTCGTGCCGTTGATGACCCATTCGTCGCCGTCCTGGACGGCGCTCGTGCGCATCGCGGCCGGATCGGAGCCCGCCTCGGGCTCACTCAGGCAGAAGGCCGGCGACCACTCGCCCGAGGCGCACCGCGGCAGCCACTGCTGCTTCTGCTCCTCCGTGCCGAACAACTGAATCGGCAGCGTGCCGAGCTCCTGCACCATGAGCATCAGTGCGCTCGAGGCGCAGGCCTTGGCGACCTCCTCGATCGCGACGTTGAGCATGAGCGTGCCGGTGCCGGTTCCCCCGTGCTCCTCCGCGAACGGCAGGCCCATGAGGTCCTGGTCGGCAAAGAGCTTGCGCAGGTCCCAGGGGTACTCGCCGGTCGCGTCGATCTCGGCGGCACGTGGCGCGACGCGTTCGCGCACGATCTGCCGGATCGTGTCGCGGAAGTCCTTGTGCTCCTGGGGAAGGTCGTAGGCGTCGGTCATCGTCGCGGTCATGGACAGAAAGCCTACGGCGTGCTGAGTTTGTGCCCGGTTCAGAACGGGCAGCCCGAGGGCCATGGGAATCGGAACTAGCCTCTTCTTGATCGCCGTTGGCGCGATCCTCAAATTTGCTGTCACTGCGCATGTCTCTGGGATTGCGCTGGCGACCGTCGGCACGATCCTGATCGTCGTGGGCATCATCGGACTGCTGATCTCGCTGTTCATGCTGGCGTCCTGGCGTGACCGCGGAACCGCCGTCGGCCCGGACCGGGTTGTAGAGCGCGATCGCCTCGTCTAGGCGCCCGCTGCGCGCAGCTTGAAATATTGTCGCGGGCGGATGCCCGCGACAGTCCGCCCCGCGCTCACGGACGAAGCCCCGGTCGTCGCAGATCTCCTGCGCCGCGCGGGCTTCGGCTCGACCGTGGGGAGGCTGCTCGACTACCCCTTCGCGGGCGGCCCGGCGCAGGTGTTCGTGGCCGAGGAGAACGGCGCCCTCATCGGCACGGCGTCCGTCGCGAGCTTCGGCGCCACCGGCTGGATCGGCGCGCTCGGGGTCGAGCCCTCCGCACGCCGGCGCGGCGTCGGCGCCGCGCTCACCGAGGCGTGTGTGGAATGGCTGCGCGACCGCGGCGCGGTCAGCATCCTGCTCTACGCCACAGACCAGGGCCGTCCCGTCTACGAGCGCCTCGGCTTCGTCACGGAGGGCTCGGCGACCGCGTGGCGCGGCGTGGCCGGCACGCGCCGGGGCATCCTCGTCCGCCGCCTGCACGACGAGCACCGCGCCGAGGTGGGCGTGATCGACCGGGCGAGCACCGGCGAGGATCGCTCCGCCGTCCTCGACGCGCTGCGGCCACTACGCGGGGTCGCCGTCTTCAACGGTGGCAGCCTCGACGGCTTCGCGGTCCCTTCGGCGTGGGGCTCGGGCGCAGCGATCATCGGCTGCGACGAGGACACCGGCCTGGCGCTGATGGCCGCCGCCGCCGCGGGCCCGGAGCCCGCGACGCTGATCGTGCCCGACACGAACGAGGCCGCCGCCAACGCCGTGCGCCGCTGGGGCTTCGCCCGCTACAACACCGCCGAGCGCATGCGCCTCGGCCCGGACCCCGGCTACGTGCGCGAGCGCGTGTTCGGGATGTTCAATCTGTTCTGGGGGTAGGGCTCGGCTCTGGCGCGCAGCGCGATCGCGCGTGTCGGGGCCGGCGTCGGCTGCCGGCATTGAGGAAAGGGGTCCGGCCCGTCTGCGGCGCTCGATTTGCAACTGCGGCCTACTTCTCGCGTACAGCGTGAGAACCAGGCCGAAGTTCGGAGATCGGATCGCCCTGGCCTGGGTGACGACCATCGCGCTGCTCCACGCGCGCCTCCGCGGCCGGACCCACTCCGAACAGCTACGCCGCCGGCCCACTGGCCGACGGCGCCGCGCCGTCCGGCTGGTCGCGCGATGGGTCGTCGGGCAACCGGTACCACTCGGCGATCCGGCCGTGTGCGACGCGGATCGCACCGCGCGCGGTGCTTCCTGCTGCCGTCCCGCAGTCGCCCCCGGGGCGCCGGGTCAGCGTGAACACGAGCACCACGAAGGGCGCCGGCCCGGCCGCGGACTTGATGCGCGCGCCACACGGGAGCGACTTCTGAATCGCGACCTTCTCGATCGGCGTATTGATCGTGAGGACTGGCGTGGCGTTCTGGAACTTCGAGCCGTTCGCCCAGAAGCGCGCCGCGCGCAGCTCGTCGCCGCGCTGCAGCGCGCGCAGCCAGCGGTCGATCACCCGCACCGACATGGCGTTTGCCACTCCGTGCGCGCGGCGCGGCACGTGGGACGGGATCCGGAGGGCCGCGTTGGGATCCGCCGGAACGGCGTGCGTGGCTGGCGTCGTGCGGGCGGCGTGGACCCCGCCGCCGCAGCCGGCGGCGAGCACGGCCGTCGCCAGGATCACGACACGCCTCACGTACCCAGTATCCGCCTCCTACCCGAGCTTCTGGGCGACATCTTCGTGGCGGGGCGCGGGTAGGGTCCGCGCACATGACCTGGGAACCGGAGCTCGAGGAGCTGGCGCGTCGCCGTGCGCTGGCGGAGCGCATGGGCGGCGAGGAGCGCGTTGCGCGCCAGCACGCCAGCGGTCGGATGACGGTTCGCGAGCGCGTGGCGAAGCTCTTCGACGAGGGCACGTTCGCCGAGACCGGCGAGCTTGCGGGCGTCGCGCGCTATGGGAACGACGGCGCGCTCGAGGACTTCACGCCGACCAACATGGTCGTCGGACAGGGCCGGATCGAGGGGCGCCGGGCCGTCGTTCAGGCCGACGACTTCACCGTCCGCGGTGGCGCCGCCGACGCCGCGATCTGGCAGAAGATGGTCTGGCCCGAGCGCGCGGCGCATGACCTGAAGCTCCCGCTGGTGCGGCTCGTCGACGGCACCGGCGGCGGCGGCAGCGTCAAGACGCTCGAGACGATGGGGTTCTCCTACGTCCCGCCGCTGCCGGGCTTCGAGCTCGTGGCCGCCAACCTCAGCCGCGTCCCGGTCGTCGCGGCCGCGCTGGGGCCATGCGCCGGCCTCGGCGCCGCGCGCGTGGTGATGTCTCACTTCAGCGTGATCGTGAAGGGCAGCGCGCAGTTGTTCGTCGCCGGGCCGCCCGTCGTCGCGTGGGCGATGAACGAGCAGCCCGACAAGGAAGAGCTCGGCGGTGCACGAGCGCAGACCCGCGCCGGAGCGGTCGACAACGAGGCAGAGGACGAGGACGACGCGCTCGCCCAGCTCAAGCGCTTCCTCTCCTACCTGCCGGCGAACGTGTGGGAGGCGCCGCCGATCGTCGCGTCGATAGATCCGGCCGATCGCCGCGAGGAGGAGCTGCTGTCGATCGTCCCGCGCGACGACCGCAAGACCTACAAGATGCGCCGCGTCCTGGAGCTCGTGTTCGACAGGGGCTCGGTCTTCGAGGTCGGCCGCCAGTACGGGCGCTCGCAGATCACCGCGCTGGCGCGTCTCGACGGCAGGCCCGTCGGCGTGCTCGCAAGCGACCCCAACCACTACGGCGGGGGGCT
>JAWVFZ010000532.1:0-4022 GCA_033855555.1 Solirubrobacteraceae bacterium | reverse complement strand
AGCGCTTCTCGTCGCGCAGGAACTCCACGACCTCCTGGAGCTCGTACTTGGCCTCGTCGACGCCGGCGATGTCGTCCCAGCCGACCTCGAGGTTGGCCTGCGGCTTGATCTGGACCGGCTTGGTCTTGGGCATCATCTTCAGCGTGCGCCAGAGCACGTAGACGATCGCCCCCATGAAGAGGATCGTGAGCACCGTGGCCCATTGCGAGAAGAAGTCCTGGACGCGTGTGGAGATCGACGGGCTGCCCACCACCGGGACGAGCACGGCCTGATGGAGCTGCTGCGAAAGCTGCGTCAGTGCGTCGAGGATTTCGTTCTTGCTCTGCACGGCGACTGGACTCACTCACCCAGTATCGACGGATCCTGGCGGAACTTCACCCCTCGACCCGCAGGATTTCGTCCAGCGCGGCGCGGCCGACGTCGAGCTGCGTCTCGGTGGGCTCGCGCGTGCCGAGCACGCGCTGCAGCTCGTGGCCCGGAACGCGCAGCGCTTTTGCGGTCTTGGAGCCCTCGTGACGCTCGCTCCAGGCGAAGACCTCGACTGCCAGACCGATCGACGCAAGCGACAGCGCGGCCCCGTGGACGGGACGCGGACGGTCGACCACCTTCTTGAGCAACGCGGCCCCGGCGACGTTGGCCGCGAGCAGCGGCGCCATCAGATGTGAGCCACAGCGATCATGCTCCTTGGCGGCCTCGGCGGCGTCCTGGTCGCCGTGCTCGTAGGCCGCGATCGCCTTGTGCTCGACCCCGTGGTAGGCGGCCAGGTCGCCGCCGCGGAGCGCGAAGAGCGACGGCAGCAGGGAGATCGCCGCGGCGCCGGCCTCGCCGCGCATCCCGCCGGCGTGGCGGCGCAGGACCGAGCCTGCCACTGCGGCACCCGCCATGACGCCGAGGACCGGCGCGTTCTGGAAGGGCAGCTTCGCCTCGGGCAGCGCGCGCTTGACGAGCGGGATGACGGCCATCGCCTCGGCCAGGCGGACGACCCCGCGCGCTCCCGGGATCGACGTGACGCGCCCGCCGAAGCGGGGCTTGGGGCCCGAGGCCACGGCGATCGAGCCGTCGGCGGCGCGGATGGCGGCAGCCCAGTGCGTCGGTCCGTGGACGAGCAGGCCGTTGCGCAGCGCCATGCCGCCGAGGCGCAGGATCTCGCGTTGCGGGGTCTCAGCCACAGATCTGCCTGGCGGCATGGGCGAAGAAGTCCGCGGCGGTCCCAAGGTCGGCGACCGGGATGCGCTCGTCGGCGGAGTGGATCAGGGGCGCCGCCTCGTAGAGCGTCATCTCGCGCTGTGGCATGAAGCCGTAGGCGACGAGGTCCGGGAACGCCTCGCGGAAGGTGCGCGAGTCGGTGAAGCCCGGGAGGATGCTCGGGACCACGCGCGCCCCGGGCTCGACGGACGCCACCCAGCCCTTGATCACGTCCATGAGCGGGGAGTCGACCGGCGACTGGTTGCCGATCACCCGCTCGGAGAACTCGACCTCGTAGCCGTTGTCCGACCCGCCGAGAACCTCGTGGATCCGCTTCAGCGCATCCTCCTCGCCGAGGCCGGGCGGCACGCGGCAGTCCACACCGATCTCGGCCATCGCCGGGATCACGTTGATCTTCTCGCTGCCCCACGCTCGCGTGGGCGCGAGCGTCACGCCGAGCATCGGCTCGACGAGCATCGCCAGCAGCGGATCCTTGGACTGCAGCTCGCCGAAGGTCACGCCGAGGCCGTGAAGCAGCGCCTGCGGGGCCGTGGTGACGTCGAAGCCGGGCTGGCGGTCGTTCATCGCCTGCAGCAGCGGCGCAAGCTTGAGCAGCGCGTTGTCACCGATCTTCGGGATCGAAGCGTGGCCCGCGACGCCGCGGGTGCGCAGCTTGAAGCGAAAGACGCCCTTCTCCGCGACGCAGACGTCGAACACGCGCCCGCCGTCGAACGGGATGACCGTTCCGGCGCCCTCGTTGAGCAGGAAGTCGCAGCGCACCTTGTCGGGGTGCTCCTCGCAGATCCAGCGCGCTCCCTCGGCGCCGCCGGTCTCCTCGTCGACGACGCAGACCACCAGCAGGTCGCCCCGGCCGCGCCAGCCCTCGCGGGCGAGGTTCGCGGCGGCGACGGCCTCGGCCGCGGTCTGCGACTTCATGTCCAGGGCGCCGCGGCCCCAGAGGACGCCATCCTCCACGTCGCCCGACCATGGATCGTGCTTCCAGTCGGAGGGGGTGGCCAGCACCGTGTCGACGTGGCTGAGCAGGCAGAGCGTGGGCCCGTCGCCGGTGCCGCGCAGCCGCGCCACGAGGTTGGGACGCTGCTCGGTGCGGCCGAGCAGCTCCACCTCGAGCCCGGCGTCCTTCAGGTAGCCCGCGAGGTACTCCTGCGCGTCGCGCTCGTCGCCCGGAGGGTTCACCGTGTTGAACCGGATCAGGCGCTGCAGGACGTCGGTGGTTTCCTGCTGCATCGCCGACACGTTACGCGACGGCCTGTACCGCGGTGGATGCTGCGACCACCGCGAGGATCCACGCGAGCGCGCGGATCAGCTGGGGCTCGCTGAGGCGCCCGGTGAGCCGCGACCCCAGCAATGCGCCTGGGATCGACGCCGCGGCGCCGACGGCGGCGACCGTCCAGTCGGGCGGCTCGGAGGGCAGGTGGCCGAGCGCGCCGGACACGCCGACGAGGAAGCCCACGGTGACGTTCGTCGCCGCGGCCCGGCGCGCGGGGACGCGCATGTAGCGGAGCATCGCGGGCATCCGCAGCGAGCCGAGGATCAGCCCGACCACGCCGCCGATGAAGCCGACCAGGGCGCCGACGACGATCGCCGGCCCGCGCGCAATCTCGGGTGGGTGGGATCCCATCGGCGCCGGCGCGGGTGGCCGCACGAACAGCTCGAACGCCGCGTGAGCGAGCACGACCGCGATCACGCCCAGCAGAACTTGGCGCGGCAGGATGCCCGACACATAGCCGCCCAGCAGGCCGCCTACGATCGACGGCGGCGCCATCCAGGCGAACAGGCGCCAGTCGACGCGCCCGGCGCGGATGTGGGCGACCGACGCCGTGGCGGCCGCGGCGGCGCTGGCGATCAGGTTCGCGCCGGTCCCGGCGGCGGTGCTGGACGCGACGATCAGCGTGGCCGGGAGGCGCAGGTTGCCGAGCACCAAGCCGACGAGGCCGCCGGCCAGGGCGACCAGGAAGCACCACACCGCGAACAGGACAAGCCCCATCGCGGGAATACTCCCTGTCGATGGCCGATCAGTTGTTTCCGCCCGATGACCCGCGCCGCGACCCGGTGCCCCAGGCCGATGGATCGGCGCCGCTGCCCGCGCGGATGCGCCCGCGCACCCTCGCCGAGATCGTCGGTCAGGAGCACGTGCTGCGCGAAGGCAGCGCGCTGCACACCGCGATCGAGCAGGGCCGGCCGTTCTCGATGGTGCTCTACGGGCCGCCTGGCACGGGCAAGACGACGCTCGCGAGGATCGTGGCGGTGTCGGCCGACGCGGCGTTCGAGGAGCTCAGCGCGGTCAACGCCGGCAAGGCCGAGGTGCGCGCCGTGATCGAGCGCGCGGCCACGCGCCGCCGCGGCGGACAGTCGACGATCTTCTTCCTCGACGAGATCCATCGCTTCAACAAGGCCCAGCAGGATGCGCTGCTGCCCGCCGTCGAGGAGGGGCTCGTCACCCTGATCGGTGCGACGACGGAGAACCCGTACTTCGAGGTCAACTCCGCGCTGCTCAGCCGCGCGCAGGTCATCGAGCTCCACGCGCTCAGCCCGGCCGACGTGGAGATCCTGCTGCGGCGCGCGCTCGATCGCGGAGAGTGCGGCGACCACGCAGTCTCCGACGAGGTCGTCGAGTTCCTTGCGTCGCGTACGGGCGGCGACGCCCGCGCCGCGCTGGCCGCCCTGGAGGTCGCATGCGACACCGCCAACGGCGAGATCACGATGGAGGTCGCGGAGGACGCGCTGCGCCGGCGGGCGGTCCGCTACGACAAGGCGGGGGACCAGCACTACGACTACATCTCCGCGTTGATCAAGTCGATGCGCGGCTCTGACCC
>JAWVFZ010000531.1:0-2698 GCA_033855555.1 Solirubrobacteraceae bacterium | reverse complement strand
TCCGGTGGCGGCCGGCCGGGGGCTGACCTTCGACGACGTCCTCGTCGAGGGTTGGGAGCGTCTCTGCGCCGGTCGCGCCGCCGCCTGCCCCGTCTGCGGCTCAGCGATGGCCGCCGCCCCGGCTCGTCCGGGCGGCGCACCTTCGGGCCGCTGCGGCGACTGCGGCTCGACGCTGGGGTAGGGCGCGGGCTTCGTCCGACGCTCGCGCCGGCCCACCGCAATCTAGGCTGTCGCCGTGCGCGTCTGCATGGTGACTCGCGAGCTTCCGCCGTTCACGAACTACACCGGCGGGATCGGGCGCCGTTACGCCGCGCTGGCGCAGGAGATTCGCAGGCGTGGTCATGACGTTCACGTCATCGTCTCGACGGCGGCCGAGCCGAGCATCCGAGACGCGGAGGGCGTCATCGTCCACCTCGTCCGCCTGCCAACGCGCGGACGGGCCTGGACGGTCGAGGACCTGCCATGGGCGCTGGCATCCGACGCCGCCATCCGCGGCATGGATCGATTCGACGTGGTGCTTGCCGCGGAGTGGGGCGGAAACGCCTGGAGCTACAGCCGCCGTCGTCGCAGGGCACCGCTCGTCACCAATCTCGCAACCTCTTTGGAGCAGATCCTGGCGATCACGCCGATGCTCGCCGCGCCGGCGCGCGACCGGCTGCAGGCCGCCATCCAGATGCGCTTGGAGCGCAGTCAGACGCAACGCTCCGACACGTTGATCGCTTGCAGCCACGCGATCCTGGACTGGGCCAAGCAGCTTTGGGACCTGGAGCGCGTTCCGGCAGAGGTCATTCCCAACTTCATCGATCTCGAGCGCACTCGCTCGCTCGCGCAGGGCGACCCGCCGAGCGACATGCCGGAGAAAGGACCGCTGGTCGTGTACTCGGGGCGGCTCGAGGAGCGCAAGGGTGTCCGCGACCTCGTCCGAGCGATGCGGATCGTGTGGTTGCAGATCCCGGAGGCCCAGCTGGTGATGATCGGGCGCAACGACCCCTTCGCTGGTGGATCCATGGGCGACACCCTTCGGGAGATCGCCGGTGACCACGCCGGGTCGCTGCACCTGCTCGGCCACCAGCCGCCGGAGCGGCTGTTCCCGGCTCTGGCCCGCGCGGACCTTGTGGTGATGCCGTCGATGTGGGAGGCGTTCGGGATCGCGGCGCTCGAGGCCATGGCGCTCGGCCGCGCCTGCATCCTCACCAGCGGCAGCGGGTTCGAGGAGTTCTTCCGCGACGGTGTCGACGGTGAGCTCGTCGAGCCGCGCGACTCGGCCGCCCTCGCTGACGCGATCGTCGGCCTGCTCGGGGACGACCCGCGCCGCCGAGCCTGCGGCGCCGCCGCTTGCGAGCGGGCGGACGGATACGGGGTGGCACCGAGTGCCGCTCGCTACCTGGACGTGTTCGCGCGCGCAGCCGGCGGCTGACCTGGCCCCGTCGGCTTTGCCGGTCAGGCTGCCACGACCAACGCCGCCGCGAACAGCCAGACCACGTGCGCGCTCTGGTCGATGCCGATCCACAGCGGCGAGCCGGCCTCGGCCTGGGTCTTCTTCACCCTACGTGCGTAGGTCCTGAGCAGCCGCTGATCGTCCTGGGCGAGGTGGGTGAGGGCGATCACGGCCACCGCCGCGAGTGTCCTGCCTATCGAGTGATCGGACCCGAGCCAGACGAACGCGGGCACGAAGATCAGCGTGTAGGTGAAGACGTGCGAAAAGAGGGCGCGGCGCGCGACCGGGTCGGCCCCGAGACCGCCGGCCTTGTTGATCGCCTGAAACTCCGTCTGCAACAGGAAGTCCCCGGTGCAGTGGCACACGAGGAACACCGTAAAGGCCTCAACCCAGGTCACGCGCGGCGAACCTACCAGCACTTTCCGACACTGCTGCGCTCCGCTACCTTCTGTTGTGCAGGCCAGACAGCCGCGGAGGGAGAGACAACCCTTCGAGGAAAGTCCGGACACCGCAGGGCAAGGTGGTCGGGAATCCGACCCGGGGAAACCCGCGGGAAAGTGCCACAGAAATACACCGCCGATGGCGCCCGTTCACGTGGCGGGCGCACAGGCAAGGGTGAAAAGGTGCGGTAAGAGCGCACCAGCGTCGCGGCGACGCGGCGGCTAGGCAAACCCCACCCGGTGCAAGGGCGAGCAGGACCGATGACGCGGCCCGCCGAGGTCCAGGTAGCCCGCAGAGATGGATGGCTGTCCACGACAGAATCCGGCTTACCGGCTTGCTAAGGAAGGGCCCCGCTCCGGCGGGGCCCTTCTATCTACGAGCCCGCCGCGAGCGCGGCGAGCAACGCGCGCTCGCGCTGGCGCGTGAGGCCCGCTTCACCTGGGAAGGGAAGATCCTGCGCCCAGGCCCGCGTGTCGGCGATCGTCTCGGCCAGCGGCCGCGAGCGCAGGCCCGCCGCCCGCGCACGCGAGCTGTCGGCCGCGAGGAAGCCGTGGAACTCGGGGTCGGTCCCGAGCCAGATCGGGAGCTCGATCCACGGCTCCACGCCCTGCTCGAGCAGCCACTCCGGTGGCGCCCACGTCACGTCGGCGCCGTCGAGGATCCGGGCGAACGCGAAGGGCTCGCCGATCGCGTTCATCGTGCCGGTGACGCGCTCCTGCACTGCCCGCACGATCCAGTCGGCGAGGTCGCGCACGTCGATCAGCTGGACCGGACGGTCTGCGGGCGCCGGCGCAAGGACGGGCCCGGGCATCGTGGTCC
>JAWVFZ010000530.1:0-3242 GCA_033855555.1 Solirubrobacteraceae bacterium | reverse complement strand
GCCGCGACCCGCAGGACGTGGTCGGCGTCGTACCGCCCTACGACGGAGCGGCGACGGTCGAGAAGGTGGCGATCAACGCGGTGATGGCCGGCTGTCCCGGCGAGGCGCTGCCGGTGGTGCTCGCGGCGGTCGAGGCGGTCTGCGACGAGGCGTTCGCGCTGCACGGTTTGCTCGCCACGACCCACCCCGCTGGGCCGGTCGTCGTCGTGTCGGGGCCGCTCACCGCGGAGATCGGGATGAACGCCGGCGTGAACGTCCTGGGCCAGGGCGACCGCGCGTCGATGACGACCGGCCGCGCCGTCCAGCTGGTCGTGCGCAACGTCGGCGGCGGCCGCCCCGGCGTCGAGGACCGGGCGGCGCACGGACAGGCAGGCAAGCTCGGGATGTGCTTCGCCGAGCGGCTCGACCAAAGCGCCCCGTGGCCCGGCCTCGCCCAGGACCGCGGGGTGCCCGCCGGCGAGACCGGCGTGACGGTCATGGCGCTCGAGGCGCCGCGCGTCATCGTCGATCAGCTCGCGCGCGATCCCGAGGGCCTGTGCGCCTCGCTTGCCTTCGCGCTGGAGAGCGTCGCGACGCCGCGGCTGCGCCTCGCCTTCGACGCGATGCTGCTCGTCGGGCCCGAGCACGGCCGGATCTTCCGCGAGGCCGGCTGGGACCGCGCGCGCATGCAGGCGCGCCTGCACGAGCTCACGCACGCCCCGGCCGGGACGATCGTGCGCGGCGCGGGCGGATCGCCCGAGGGACTGGACCCGGACTGGGTGACCGATCCCGAGATGCCAGTGGCGAAGTTCGCCGCCCCCGACCGCATCCTGCTCGCCTACGCCGGGGGCGACGCCGGGCTCTTCTCGATGGTCTTCGGGGGCTGGGCCGCGGGCGAGATAGGGTCGGCACCGGTGACGCGGAGCGTCCAACCATGGGTGTGACGGAACGGGGGCCCGCCTCGGCCGCCACGTGGCGGCCTGCGGCACCCCACACCATCCTTGATCCGACCTCCGAGCGCGACGCCGCTCCGGAGCGCCCGCTCGCAGCTCGCGGCGACGCGCGCACGATCGCGCTGGTCGACATCCGCAAGCCGCGCGGTGACGTCTTCCTCGACGAGCTCGAGCGGCTGCTGCGGGAGCGCGGCCACGAGGTCGTCCGCGAAGCCAAGCCCACGTTCACCAAGCCCGCCCCGCAGGATCTGCGCCGCGAGATCGCCGAGCGCTGCGACGCGGTCATCGAAGCGCTCGCCGATTGAGGCTCCTGCGTGTCGTGCGGTCTGCGCGACGTCATCGAGTTCGAATCGCTCGGCAGGCCTGGCGTCCTGATCGCATCCGACGCATTCGCCCAGGCCGCCGCGAACCAGGTCGAGCTGCTCGGCCAGCCGAAGCTCGCCTACGCGCTGGCGCCGCACCCGATCCAGGACCGCACCGACGACGAGCTGCGCGCGATGGCACGAGCGATCGCCGATGAGGCGTTGCGGGCCATCATGCAGGCGTGAAGCTCGCCACCTGGAACGTCAACTCGCTGGGCGTCCGCATGCCGCGGGTGCTGCAATTCCTCCAGGAGCAGACGCCCGACGTGCTGCTGTTGCAGGAGACGAAGGTCGCCGACGAGGCCTTTCCGGAAGCCGAGCTGCGCGAGGCCGGCTACCACGCCGCGCACCACAGCGCGGGCCGCTGGGCGGGAGTCGCGATCCTCGCCCGCGGAGAGCCCCAAGACGTGAGCTCGGGCCTGCCCGGAGAGCTGCGCGCCGACGAGGCCCGCTGGATCGAGGCGACGGTCGACGGCGTGCGGGTGGCGAGCACCTACGTCACCAACGGCCGCGCCGTGGGCACCGAGTGGTTCGACGAGAAGCTCGCCTTTCTCGATGCGATGGCCGTCCGTGTCGAGGAGCTGCGCGACGGGCCGCCGCTGCTGGTCGGCGGCGACTTCAACGTCACGCGCGACGATCGCGACGTCTATGACCCCGCGGTCTTCGCAGGCGCGACGCACGTGACACCGGAGGAGCGCGAGCGCTTCGAGGAGATCATGAAGCGCGGCGGGCTCGTCGACGCCTACCGCCACCTGCACCCCGACGAGATCCAGCACACGTGGTGGGATTACCGCCAGGGCCACTTCCATCGCGGCCTGGGCATGCGGCTCGACTACGTCTTGGTCGCCGAACCGCTTGCGGCGGACCTCCGGCAGGCCGGCATGATCCGCGACTACCGCAAGGGCACGAAGCCATCGGACCACGCGCCCGTGGTCGTCGAGCTCTAGCGCCTCAGGCTGCGATTGCGGCCTCGAGGATCGTGTCGCGGATGACCGCGACGTCCTCGCCCTTCTCCAAATAGGCGTGCGCGCCGGAGGCGATGCATGGCGCCGCCATGCGGTCTGCCGTGAACCCCGAGAGCGCGACGATCGTCGTGCGCGGCGCCCGCTCCAGCATCAGCGGAATCGCCTCGAAGCCGTCGAGGACGGGCATCGCGAGGTCGAGCAGCACGACGTCGGGCTGCAACTCCCCGACCGCGGTGACGCCCTCGCAGCCGTCGGCTGCCTCGCCCACGATCTCGATCCTCGGATCCTCTTCGAGCATGAACCGCATGAGCGCACGGAAAGCACTGACGTCGTCGCACAGCAGGACGCGGACCGTTCGGGTCGCGGCGGAATCGCCAGGAGTGGGCATGAATGGGGATTCGGAGTGGCGGATGAATCTTGGGGTCATGGACAGGCCACTCCGGTCGCATGCAGCCTACGTCCGATGCACCGTCGTGAACAATCCCCAGAAATGGGGGATCGCGAACCCGTAGCCGTCCGGCCCCCGGCCTACTCTGCGCGCCCATGCCGCCCCTCATCACCCGCGAAGAGGCCCTGCAGCTGGGCGAGATCACCGAGCACGCCGAGATCGAGGCCCTCGTCGAGCGCGCATGGCAGGCCCGCCAGGAGACGTTCGGGGACTCGACCGACCTGTGCTCGCTGGTCAACGCCAAGTCCGGCGGCTGCGCCGAGGACTGCGGCTTCTGCGCGCAGTCGCGCTTCGCAGAGGCCGAGACGCCGCTGCACGCGATGATGGAGCCCGAGCAGATCCTCGAGCACGCCAGGGCCGCCGAGGCGGCGGGCGCGCACCGGTTCTGCATGGTCACCCAGGGCCAGGGGCTGTCCAAGCGCGACTTCGACAAGATCCTCGAGGGGGCGCGGCTCGTCGCCGAGCAGACGAACCTCAAGCGCTGCGCATCGGTCGGCCACATGAGCGTGGCGCGCGCCAAGGCGCTCAAGGACGC
>JAWVFZ010000529.1:0-3589 GCA_033855555.1 Solirubrobacteraceae bacterium | reverse complement strand
GGCGAGAACCGCGCCGCCGAGGCCGCGAAGCTCGCGATCTCCAGCCCGCTGCTCGAGGAGTCCGTCGAGGGCGCCACCGGCGTGCTGCTGAACATCACGGGCGGTCGCGACCTCGGCCTGTTCGAGGTCAACGAGGCCGCTGAGATCGTCCAGGGCGCCGCCGACGCGAACGCGAACATCATCTTCGGCTCCGTGCTCGACGAGAGCCTGGGCGACGAGGTCCGCGTGACCGTCATCGCGACGGGCTTCGACCACGGCCGCGCCCGCCCGCGCGCTGCGCGCGAGGAGGCCCGCCGCTCCGCGCAGTCCCGCGACCGCTCGCCGCGGGTCGAACGCGAGTCGCTGGAGATCAGCGACGACGACATCGACATTCCGCCGTTCCTGCGGTAGTTCGGGCCGCCGCCCGTGTTCTAGGCCCCGTAGTTCGGGCGTCCGCCCGTGTTCTACGCCCCAAATCCCCAAAAAGGGGGATATACACCCGCACTCGAAGGGTCGATGATCATTTCGACCCCCCGCACGCAAGGACGCAGCGATGCAAGACATCACAGCCGAGCAGCTCTCAGACCACCTCGCCCAGCTCGAAACGGCCACTCAGGACGACCTGGACGAGCTGCTGCGCGACCTCCTGGTCCACGTCTACCCGACGAAGGCCACGCAGGACTCGTAGTCCCGCAGCCGGCAGCGCCGAGGCTCTCCGATAGCCTCGCGCCGCATGGCCGCCGACGCGCTCCTCAGGCGCACTCCGCTCTACGACAACCATGTCGCCGCCGGTGCGAAGCTCGTCCCCTTCGCCGGCTGGGCGATGCCCGTCCAGTACCCGGGCGGCATCAAGGCCGAGCACGTCGCGGTGCGCACAGGGGTCGGGATGTTCGACGTCAGCCACATGGGCGAGATCGAGACGAGCGGTCCGGGCGCCGAGGCGTTCCTGCAGCGGATCCTGTCCAACGACGTCTCGAAGATCGCGCCGGGCGGCGCCCAGTATTCGGTGCTGTGCAGGGAGGACGGAGGCGTCCTCGACGACCTCTTCACCTACAACTTCGGCTCCAACCGCTACCTGACGGTCACCAATGCCGACAACCACGCCAAGGATCTCGCGTGGTTCCAGCGCCAGGCGGATGGGTTCGACGTGGACGTAGTCGACAGCGCCGACCGCTACGCGATGCTCGCGATCCAGGGACCCGCGGCGCGCGAGCGCGTGCAGGCGATCTCGGATGCGCCGCTGCCCCCGCGCATGACCGCCGCGCCGCGGACGCTGAACGGCCGCACCGCGCTCGTGTGCGGGACCGGCTACACCGGCGAGGACGGCGTGGAGATCCTGTGCGACCCCGGCGACGCTCCGGCGCTGTGGGACGAGCTCGTCCGCCGCGGCGTGGCGCCCGCGGGCCTGGCCGCGCGCGACACGCTGCGCCTTGAGGTCTGCTTCCACCTCTACGGCAACGACCTCATGGAGTCGCGCGGGCCGATCGAGGCCGGCCTGGGCTGGTGTTGCAAGGAGGAAACGGGCTTCATCGGGTCGGAGGCCGTCCGTGCGACCAGAGAGGCCGGACCTGCCGAGAGGCTCGCGGCGTTCAAGATGACGGGGCCGGGGATCGCGCGCCAGGGCAACCCCGTCGTCGGCGGTGGCCAGGTGACCAGCGGGACGCTGAGCCCGTGTCTCGAGGTCGGGATCGGCATGGCCTACGTGCCCGCCGAGAAGGCGGTCGAAGGCCAGGCGCTGGAGATCGACGTGCGCGGCAAGCTGCGCTCCGCGGTCGTGGCGAAGAAGCCTCTGTATTCGAAGTAGGCTCCCTGCCCATGGCTGATGCTTCGTATCCAGAGGACCTCCTCTACCACCCAGAGCACGACTGGGCCAAGGTCGACGACGACGTCGCGACGTTCGGCATCACCTGGTTCGCCCAGGATGCGCTCGGCGAGGTCGTGTTCTTCGACCCCCCGGCGGTCGGCACGACCATCACCGGCGGCGATTCCTACGCCGAGGTCGAATCCGTCAAGGCGGTCTCCGACGTCATCGCGCCGATGAGCGGTGAGATCGTCGAGGTCAACACCGCGCTGGCCGACGCGCCCGAGAAGATCAACGACGATCCCTATGGTGAGGGGTGGATGGTCAAGGTGAAGCTCTCCGATCCTTCGCAGAAGGAGAGCCTCCTCGACGCAGCGACGTACACCTCTCAGCTTTCTTGAGCCGCTACACCACCACGACATCGGACGACCTGCGCGCGATGCTCGACGCCATCGGCGTCGGGTCCATCGAGGAGCTCTTCGACCGCCAGATCCCCGAGGGCGTCCGTCTCGGCCGGCCGCTGGATCTGCCCGAGGGCATGGCCGAGCAGGATGTCTACGCGCACCTGCGCGACCTCGCGGCCCGCAACACGTCGGCCGAGGACGAGATCACGTTCCTCGGCGCCGGCATGTACGACCACTACGTCCCGTCGATCATCGACATGCTGACCGGGCGCAGCGAGTTCCTGACGCCGTACACGCCCTACCAGCCCGAGGTCTCCCAGGGCAGCCTGCAGGTGATGTTCGAGTACCAGACGGCGATCAGCGAGCTGACCGCGCTGCCCGTCTCCAATGCGAGCGTCTACGAGGGCCCCAGCGCGGTCGCCAGCGCCGGCTACCTCGCGCGCCTCGCCAACGGGCGCAAGCGCTTCGTCGCAAGCGCCGGCCTGCACCCGCATTCGCTCGAGACGCTGCGCACCTACGCGCACGGCTTCGGCGCCGAAGTGATCGAGGTCCCGCTCGCCGATGGCGTGACCGACGCCGCCGCCTGGGCCGCCGCGATCGACGACGACACCTGCGCGGCGTTCTTCCAGCAGCCCAACTTCCTGGGGGCCGTCGAGGATGCAGCGGC
This sequence comes from Solirubrobacteraceae bacterium, assembly GCA_033855555.1. GTDB lineage: Bacteria > Actinomycetota > Thermoleophilia > Solirubrobacterales > Solirubrobacteraceae > AC-49. The sequence goes on along the minus strand of JAWVFZ010000529.1, from coordinate 738 downwards.
GCTCGCGGGCGCCGTCAAGGACGTCTCTGGGGAGACCGTCGTCGTCGGCGCCTATGACCCGATCGCGCTGGGCATCCTCAAGCCGCCCGGCGAGTGCGGGGTCGACGTCTGCGTCGGCGAGGGTCAGCCGCTGGGCAATCGCCTGGACTTCGGCGGCCCCTCGTTCGGGTTCTTCGCCGCCACCGAGGCCTATCTGCGCCGCATGCCGGGGCGGATCGCGGGCGAGACGACCGACGTCGAAGGCCGCCGCGGGTTCGTGCTCACGCTGCAGACCCGCGAGCAGCACATCCGCCGCGAGAAGGCGACGAGCAACATCTGCACCGCACAGGCGCTCAACGCGCTGGCGGGCGTGGTCTACCTGAGCTGGCTGGGCCGCGACGGCCTCGTCGAGCTGGGCGAATTGCTGCTGCAGCGGACCCATTACGCCCGCGAGGCGCTCACCGCCCTGGACGGGGTCGAGGCCCTGCACACGCAGCCGGTCGTTCGCGAGTTCGCGCTGAAGCTCGCGGCGCCCGTGGCAGACGTCGTCGCCCGCTGCCAGGCCCAGGGCGTCAACCCGGGCCTCGCCCTTGATGACGACGTGCTGCTGGTGGCGATCACCGAGCAGCGCTCGCGCGCGGACATCGACCGCCTCGCGGTCGTGCTCGGCGCGGCCGTGGCCGCCGAGCGCGGCGCCCTCCGCGAGCAGGTGCCGGCATGACCGAGACGATCTTCGAGCTCTCGGTCGAGGGCCGGCGC
>JAWVFZ010000528.1:0-3820 GCA_033855555.1 Solirubrobacteraceae bacterium | reverse complement strand
GGGTGGCCGTCGATGCGGCAGTGACCGGCGCCCCGCTGTTCTCGCTGACCCACACCAGCGGCCTGGCGGAAGAGCTCGGCCGCAACAAGGGGCTGGCGCAGGTGCCGGCGGCGACGTGGAACTTCCTCCTGGCGCTGGACAAGCTGCCGGTCATCCTCGCGGCGGGAGCGGGGCTGCTGATCGCACTGTGGCTGACTCCGCGGCGGATGCTGCTTCCCGCCGGGCTGCTGGTTCTCGGGATCGCGACGTTCTTCCTGGTGGGGCTCGCCGGCCTGTCGATCATCAACCGCTACCTGCTGGTGCCGTCGCTGATGATCATGATCTTCGCCGCGGTCGCGCTCGGCGGCTGGTCGATGCTGCGCCCCGGGGCGGTGCAACGGCTGTGGGCGGCGGGGGCGGTGCTCGTCGTCGCGGGGGGGACCGCCTACACGGCGGCGCACCTCAGGAGCAGCGTCTTCACCGACAACCTCACGTTCCGCGGCAACAGCCACCGTGCCCTCGTCGCGCTGCTCGACGACCCGAAGGTGCGCAGCGCGCTGCGCTGCGGGCCGCTCTCGCTGCCCAACCACAAGCTGATCCCCGAGGCCCGCTGGATCCTGAACGCGGGCCAGCACAAGGTGCTCGCGCGCAGCGATCCCCGCAACGGCAAGCGCACCCGCCGCGGCGTCGCGCTGTTCACTGTCGATCGCACCGCCTTCGTGATCGAGACGCTCGCCGACCCCACCGTCGATTTCGCGACCGTCAAGCGCGAGCTGCTCCCACAGAATGGCTTCACGCGGATCAGCACGACGGACTACTTCAGCGCGTATGCACGCTGCTGACACGGCGCCGCTCGCCGTGCGAGTCCGCTGGGCGCTCGCCGTCGGCGCCCTGCTCGTAGGTGCCTTCCTGCTGCGCATCTGGGGCGTTCGCCAGGGGCTGCCCTACGCGTACAACGTCGACGAGAACGCCCATTTCGTGCCGAAGGCGATCGGGCTCTTCGGACACGGTTGGAACCCGCACTACTTCGTCAACCCGCCCGCGTACACGTACCTGCTGCACGGGGCATTCGCGGTGTGGTTCGGCGGGCGCCAGGGCGTGTCGGATGCATTCGCTTCCAACCCGACGGAGGTCTTCGTCGTCGCGCGCGTCGCGGTCGCCGCAGTCGGCACGCTTGCGGTCGGGCTGCTCTACCTGGCGGGCGCCCGCATGTTCGACCGGCGCGTGGGACTGCTCGCCGCAGGGCTGCTCGCGGTCGCGTTCCTGCCGGTCTTCTACTCCCACCTTGCGCTCAACGACGTGCCGACGCTTGCGCCCATCTGCCTGTCGCTCTGGGGCGCGGCGGGCATCCTGCGCAGCGGCCGGCTGGGGTACTACGCGCTCGCCGGCACAGGGCTAGGTCTGGCCTGCGCGACGAAGTACACCGGCGGGATCGTCCTGGCGCCGCTGCTCGCGGCCGGCGCGCTGCAGCTCGCCGAGCCGGGCGCACGGCGCCGCGCCTTCGCGGGCCTCGGGATCGCCGGCGCGCTTGCGATCGCCGCGTTCTTCGTCGCGAACCCGTACGCGTTCCTGGACTTCCAGGAGTTTCGCGACGGGCTCCAGCATCAGTCGACCGTCGCCGACGGCGCGCTGGGCAAGCTCGGCCTGACGCAGGGGAACGGCACCGCGTACTACCTGTGGACGTTCACGTGGGGCTTGGGCTTCGTCCCGCTCGCCGCCGCGGTGCTCGCCGTTCCGCTGCTTGCCTGGAAGGACCGGCGCACGCTCGCGGTGCTCGTTCCCGCGCCGCTGCTCTTCGTCGCGTTCATGGGGTCGCAGTCGCGCTTCTTCGGGCGCTGGCTGATGCCGACGTTCCCGATCGTCTGCATCCTGGCCGCCTACCTGGTGGTGCGCGCAGCCGACGCCGCGGGCGCGCGGCGCCCAGGCCTGAAGCCGACGCTGCTCGCGCTCGGCGTCGTCGCGCTGTGCGGCCAGGGGCTCGTCTACTCGCTGCACGAGGGCCTGGTGCTCTCGCGCGCCGACACCCGCAACCTCGCGCGCGCCTGGCTCGTCGAGCACGTCCCGCCGCGCTCGCGGATCGTCGTCGAACCCGTGGTCCCCGACCTCTGGGCACAGGACCTCGGCAAGCCCTCGCCGCTGACGGCCAACGGCAACCGCTGGGTGAAGTTCCCCACGAGCCGCACGAACATCCGGCCTAACGGGACGATCCATCCCGGCGAGGGAACGATCGTGAACATCGAGGACTACGAGCGTGCGCTGCGCCCCGGCCTGATCGCCGTCTACGAGCGCACGGGCTACTGCTACGTGGTCAGCGGCTCGACGCAGCGCGGTCGCGCCGAGGTCCAGCCCGAGCAGGTTCCCGGGGCGGTCGCCTACTACCGCCTTCTGGAGCAACGCGCCGACAAGGTCGCCGAGTTCTCGCCCTACTCCGCGGGTGCCGGCCCGGTCAAGTTCAACTTCGACTGGACATTCGACTACTACCCGCTCGCCTACCACCGCCCGGGACCAGTCATCACCATCTACCGCCTCCGAGGCGGCGCGTGCGCGGGCGTAAGCTAACGCGTCGCACATGCTTCGCCTCGACACCGACCACGCATACCTCGCGCGCGCCATCGACCTGGCCGCCAACGGCGCCGGCCGCGTGCATCCCAACCCGGTCGTCGGGGCGATCATCGTGCGCGACGGCGAGGTGCTGGCGGAAGGCTGGCACGACGAGTTCGGCGGCCTTCACGCCGAGCGCGCGGCGATCGAGGCCTCCGGTGGCGCCGACCTCACCGGCGCCACCATGTACGTCTCGCTGGAGCCATGCTGCCACCAGGGAAAGCAGCCGCCCTGCACGGAGGCGATCGTCGAAGCCGGGATCGCGCGCGTCGTCGTGGCGAGCGACGATCCCAGCGAGAAGGCGTCCGGTCGCGGCCTGGGGATCCTGCGCGACGAGGGCATCGAGGTCGACGTCGCGGGCGGCGAGCTCGCCCACCGCGCGCGCCTGGAGAACCAGGCATTCCGCAAGCACGCCCGCACCGGTCGCCCGTGGGTGCTCTTCAAGTCGGCCATGACCCTCGACGGCAAGGTCGCCACTCCGACCGGCGACTCGAAGTGGATCTCCGGCGAGCCCGCGCGGGAAATCGCGCATCGCTGGCGGTCGAGGGTCGACGCGGTGGCCGTCGGCATCGGCACGGCGCTGGCCGACGACCCGCAGCTCACCGCGCGCGTCGAGGGCGTCCACCGCCAGCCGCGGCGCGTCGTCTTCGACTCGACGGCGCGGCTGCCGCTGCACTCGCAGCTGGTCGCGCAGGCGCCCGAGGTGCCGGTGACCGTCGTCGTCACGCGCGCCGCGCCGCGCGCGGAGCTCGAGGCTCTGGAGGCTGCAGGCGCCGACATCATCGTCGCCACCGGCGAGAACGAGCCTGCGCGTGTGCGCAGCGCGCTCGCCGCGCTCGGCGATCAGGGCGTTACCGCCATCCTTCTGGAGGGCGGCCCGCACCTCGCCGGGGCGTTCCTCGACGCCGGCGAGATCGACGAGATCCGGTTGTTCCTCGCGCCGCTGCTGATCGGCGGCCGCCAGGCGCGCGACCCGCTGGAAGGGGAGGGCGTCGAGAAGATCTCCGAGGCGCTGCACGCCCTCACGCTGGACTGCGAGAAGGTCGCCAACGACCTGCTCATCAGCGCACGGATCAAGGAGTGGTGACGTGTTCACAGGGCTGGTAGAGGACCTGGGAACGGTCACGTCCGTCGACGCCACGAGCGACGGCGTGCGCATCGCGATCAGCTCCCCGCTCGCCCGCGAGCTCAACGAGGGCGACAGCGTCGCGGTCAACGGCGTCTGCCTCACCGCGACCGG
>JAWVFZ010000527.1:0-5206 GCA_033855555.1 Solirubrobacteraceae bacterium | reverse complement strand
TCGCCCAGCTGACTTCAGCGATGACGCGGAAGGTGGTGCGATCAGCGATGGTTCACGCCCTCATGCGCGAGCCCCTCTTCCTGATCGGGACCGCCGACGGCGACGCGAACGTTTTGCTGGAGGCGCTGGCCCTCGCCGACGGCGTCTGGACCACCCGCGGCGCGCCTGAGTGGTTCCGTGACGCTCCGGCGGATCCCCGTCCGGCGCTCCGCGCCGCGTTGAGCGGTCGCGACGGCGACGCCTCCGGGCCGGCGCCGGACGATGCGGTTGCGGTCGGCGCCGGCCCGGCGTCCCTGGCCCGCGCGTTCCCCGCCGCCCGTTTCGTGTTCCTGTGCCATTCGGGCGACGGCGAGATCCCGGCGGACCTCGCGGCGCTCGACCCGTCGCGCGTCCTGCGAGTCGACCGCGACGCGTTGCTGGCGGCTCCGCGAGACGAGCTGAATCGAGTCTGCACGTTCGCCGCCATCGTCTACGACCAGGCCCTCCTGACCCCGATCGAGGCCGCCCGGCGCGCAACCGCCCCGGCGGATGCGACGTCGCTGGCAAGCGTCTCGACCGCGAGCTTCGCATCGGCCTTGTCCGCCGCGGGCAGCTCGCTGCTGGTCTCCACCTACCAGACGAACAAGCTCGTCTGCGCGCGCACGCAGGAGGACGGCGGCCTCAACACCCACTTTCGCGACTTCGACAAGCCCATGGGCGTCGCCGTGGCCCCGGGAAGGATCGCGCTGGGCACCAGAACCGAGGTCTGGGACCTTCGCGACATGCCGGAGGCCGCTGCGGCCATCGAGCCCGCCGGGACGCACGACGCGTGCTACCTGCCGCGCAACCGCCACGTCACGGGCGACATTGCCGTGCACGACCTGGCCTTCGCGGGCGGCCGGCTCTGGCTCGTCGCCACCGCGTTCTCCTGCCTGGCGACGCTCGACGCCGATCACAGCTTCGTCCCGCACTGGGCGCCGCCGTTCATCACGAGCCTCGCCTCCGAGGACCGCTGCCATCTCAACGGCATGGCGGTGGTCGGCGACCGCGTGGCCTACGTCACAGCGCTCGGACAGACCGACGAGCCGGGCGGCTGGCGGGCGGGCAAGGCCACGGACGGTGTGCTGCTCGACGTCGCCACCTCGGAGGTCGTCGCCGGCGGGTTGTCGATGCCCCACTCGCCGCGCTGGCACGCCGGACGGCTGTGGTTCCTGGAATCCGGCAAGGGTGCGCTGAGCACCGTTGACGTCACCTCGGGCGCCGTGCAGACCGTGACCGAGTTGCCCGGCTTCACGCGCGGCCTGGCCTTCCTCGGCGACGTGGCGTTCGTCGGGCTGTCGCAGGTCCGCGAGTCCTCGACGTTCGGCGACCTCCCCCTGACCCGCCGCCTGCGCGAGCGCCAGAGCGGCGTCTGGATGGTCGACCTGCGCACAGGCGGGGTCGCCGGCTTCCTGCGCTTCGAGGATCTCGTCCAGGAGATCTTCGACGTCGCGCTGCTGCCTGGCGCCCGCTTCCCCGAGATCGCCGAGGCGACGGGCACGACCGTGGCGTCGTCGTTCGTGCTGCCCTAAGCGGAGGGCTCGGGGGCGAGCGCGCCGGGGAAGTAATGCACGCGCACGTGGGCCCCGCGGTCGTTCTCGCCGATGAAGAGGAAGTCGGCGGGTGTCCACAGAGCGTCCGGGAAGTAGGCCTTCAGCCCCTCGTTCTCGACCTCGTAGATCAAGCCGCCGGCGCGCGTGTCCCGGCCGCTGACGAATTGCTCCTGCATGTGCTCGCGCCCGATCACCGCCAGCGAGACGGCGATGGTCGAGCGGCGATGGGCCTGCGCGGTGAACGCGCGGACGTACCAGAGGTCCATCCGCAGCTGTTCGTTGCGCTGCAGATACATCGTCGAGACCCCGGCGGCGCGGCGCTCAGGATCCGTCGCGACGAGCACCACCTCGCCCACGCGCCGTCGCGCCTCGTCCTCCGAGAGCACGCCCTCGCGCGTCCACAGATCGACGATGTCGTCGGCGCCGACGGCGTCCTGCTCGGCGAACAGGTCGATTCGGTTCCCGCCCGGCAATGGCCAACCGCGCTCAGCCAACGATCTTGGCTCCTTCGAAGTAGGCGATCCGCACCTGCCGGCCGTCAGGCAGGTAACCGGTGTAGATCATCCGGGGGTCAGGCCATTCGGCCTCGGGGCGCAGCTTGCGCTCGCGCTCGTCGAGGAACGCGCACAGGCCGATCGGCGCTCCGGCCGCGCCGTCGAACTCGGCGTCGAGCGTGGCGAAGGCCGCATCGATCATCGCGAACGCCTGATCACGGGCCTCGCCAGGCAGCAGGCTGCGGTAGATCCAGAAGCGCCGGCCGCCGATCAGCGCGACGTCGGCCGCGAAGACCGAGCAGGCACCGGCGATCGCCCCATCCGGGCCGCGCAGCACGCACACGACCTCGGGCAGCCGCGCGCGGGCCTCGCTCTCACCTAGCGCCCCGTCGGCTGCCCAGAAAGCGAGCAGCTCATCGGAGGTGGCGTCGTCGAGTCGTCCGCGGACGACGTCGATGGTGGGGCTGTGGGAACGGTCGGCGATGGTCGCGGATCCTAACCCCGCCCTTGATTCCGCTGCCCGCACCAATAAGGTGCGCGTCGCTCCGCCTCAGACGTGGCGAGCGCCCCACGAACCACGAGGCGAGAATGTCTGCACGGTCCATCAGACGAGCCCAAGCGCGCCGGGCGGCGCAAGAGCATCGGCGCGCGCTGCTGCGACGCCGGCGGGCGATGGCAGCGGGCGCGCTGGGCGCGGCGGCGCTGATGGCGGCACCGGCTCATGCCGCCACCTGGGAGGTGGCGAATACGGACGACAGCGGGACCGGCTCGCTGCGCCAGGCCATCTTGGACGCGAACGGCAACGGGAACGCGGACACGATCACCTTCGCGCCGGGACTCAGCGGCGTGATCGCGCTGACGAGTGGGGCCCTGTCGATCACCGAGAACCAGGACCTGACGATCACCGGTCCCGGCCGCGACGTCCTCGCGATCTCCGGGGATGCCAACGGGGACGACGTCGGCGACTCGCAGATCTTCAACATCGGCACCCCTCAGGGGAACACGGTCGCGATCTCGGGCCTGACTCTCACGCGCGGCTTTGTCTCGGGCGGGAACGGCGGAGCGATCAACGACAGCGGGGGCGCCGCGCTCGCGATCAGCGACTCCGCGATCACGAACTCGACGTCCGACCAAAACGGCGGCGGCATCTACGCCGGCGGAGACCTCACGCTGTCGGCCAGCACGATCTCGGGCAACGTCGCCGTCAACGGCGGCGGCGTGTCCGCGAGCTCCACCGGCAAGTACAGCAACGGCAGCGTCGACACGATCAGCGACTCGACGATCAGCCACAACCAGGCCACAGGTACCGCCAGCTACAACGGCGGCGGAGGGATCTACCAAGAGGGCAGCACCCTCACGCTCGCCCGCTCCACCATCAGCGGCAACACCGCGACCAGCTCCGGTGGCGGGCTGCTTGCGAATCCGATGTACGGCCTGACGGTCGACGCCTCGAGCGTCAAGGGCAATGCGGCAGCGCACGGCGGTGGGATGGCTCTCCGTGCGGGGACCTCGAAGTACGCGCCGGTCCGGGTGACGGAGTCCACGGTCTCGGGCAACCAGGGCACCTACGGGGCGGGACTCGAAGTCGCCTACGTCGCGTCCGGCAACCCGGTCACCATCGCGCGCAGCACGATCTCGGGCAACGACGGCGGCGCGAATTCCTGGGGCGGCGGGATCCTGTTCAACGGCGGTATCGGCGGATCCGCGCGGCTCGTGGACTCCACCGTGTCCGGGAACACGGCAACGGCCGGTGCCGGCATCAGCCTCGGCTCGGACAACAACAGCCCGCTGCTGGACAGCTACTCGGGGAAGACCACCGGCTCGATCGACTTCGACAACTCGACGATCGCGGGCAACGCCGCGACGGCCCACGGCGGCGGCATCTACCTCAGCCAGTACGACTCGGGCAGCCCCTCGGTCAAGGTGAGCGGCACCGCGGGCATCACGAGCACCATCGTCGCGGGCAACACGGCGGCCGGGACGGGGCAGGACCTCGACCGCGTCGACACGTCGACCACGGGCGGGTTCGACGGCGCGTTCAGCCTCGTCCAGGCGCCCGGAGACGCGCCGCTCACCCAGCAGGCGATGCTGACCGGCATCGATCCGCAGCTCGGCTCGCTCGGCGACAACGGCGGCCCGACGGCGACGATGCTGCCCGCCGGGACGAGCCCGGTGATCGACCAGGGCAGGTCGCCGGCGAAGCTCAAGGTCGACCAGCGCAACCTCGACCGGCTCGTCGACTCGGGGCTGCCGAACGCGGCCGGCGGCGACGGCACGGACATCGGCGCCGTCGAGCTCCGTGCCGACCAGGTCGTCCTCCCGCCCCTGCCGCCCCCGCCGGCGAAGGCGACTTTCGCCGTCACGGTGCGCGGCACGTCGATCACCCCGGGCACGCCGCTGCTGCCCGCAAGCTCGACGCCGCTGGACTGCGCGGTGACGGTGGTCACGATGACGTCCTGCAGCATCGAGATCCGCTCGGCGGCCGCGACCAGGCTCAGCAAGAAGACGACGATCCCCAAGGGCGCGCTGCTCGCCGAAGGCGTCGGCACCGCCACGTCCGGCACGACGAAGCTCAGCCTCAAGGTCAAGCTCACCGGCGACGGCAAGGCGCTGCTGAAGGCCCGCCCGGTCGGCGTGGATGCCGGGGTCGCCGCAACGGCGGCCACCGACGCGACGAGCGCGCTGACGACGACCGGCAAGGTCCACCTCCTCGCCGGGCCGTCGGTCACGCTGCCGCTCGGCAAGCGCGCGCCGACGCTGTCCAAGACCGTCAACAAGCAGCTCGACCAGCTCGCGAAGCTGATCCCCGCCGCCAAGACCGTCAGCTGCACGGCCTACAGCGACAAGGGCAAGGCCGACGTCACGCTCACCAACAAGCAGGCCAAGGCCGCCTGCGCCCGGCTCGTCAAGGACGCCATCAAGGGCAAGGTCACCAGCACCGGCAAGGGCCACGCCAAGCCCGTCGCCTCCAACAGCACCGCCAGCGGGCGCAAGGCCAACCGCCGAGTCATCATCCGCTTCACGCTCTAAAAGCCGCTACAGCCCGAGCAACGCCGGAGCAAGGCGCTCAAGCTGCCCGAGCGCCGCGCCGCCGTTCGCGGCGTAGGCCTGCACTGCGACGTGGTCTGCGCCGGCGTCGAG
>JAWVFZ010000526.1:0-5843 GCA_033855555.1 Solirubrobacteraceae bacterium | reverse complement strand
GGTCCTGGCGCACCGGGTCGTCGGTGAGGGCGACGAGGTCGTCGTACCAGGCGAGGATCTGCGGCCAGTCGGTCTCCTCGGCGCTTGCCGCGTCGTCGTGCAGGGCGGCGATGGCGGCCTCGACCTGATAACGGCCGAGGCGCCGTTCCTCGGACTGCATGGCCAGCGCCGACTGCAGGACGCGCACGCCCTCGGCGATCGCGCGGGTGTCCCACAGGCCGCGGTCCTGCCGGTCGAGCGTGACGATCCGGCCCTCGGCGTCGAAGCGCGCCGGGAGGCGGGCGTGGTTGAGGAGCATCAGCGCGAGAAGCCCGCGCGCCTCCGGCTCCTCGGTGGCGAGAGTGAGCTGGCGGGTGAGCCGGATCGCTTCGGCGGCGAGGTCCACCCGGCCGGTATGCCCGGTCGTGTAGACGAGATAGAGCACACGCAGCACGACGGCGAGGTCGCCGGGCTGGTCCAGGCGGCGGGCGGGCGGGCCGAATAGGGTCCGCTTGGCGCGGCTGATCCGCTGCGCCATCGTCGCCTCCGGGACGTAGAAGGCGTCTGCGATCTCCCGGGTGGTGAGACCGCCGACGGCGCGCAGGGTCAGCGCCACCTGTGAGGCGGGCGCGAGGTCGGGGTGGCAGCAGCAGAAGAGCAGGAAGAGGGTGTCATCGCCCTCCTCGGTGATGACATGCCCGCCCGCCCGCGGCTCGGCGTGCGTCTGCTCCTCGCGGCGGTGACGGGCGGCCTCGCTGCGGCGCGCGTCGACCAGCCGCCGGGTCGCGACCGTCGCCAGCCACGCGCCCGGGTCGCGCGGCGGGTGCTCGGGCCACACCCGTAGGGCCTCCAGCAGCGCCTCCTGCAGCGCGTCCTCGGCGGCGTCGAAGTCCTCGCCCCGCCGGACCAGGCCCGCGAGCACCCGCGGGACGAGAGCGCGCAGCGCGCCCTCGTCCAGCCGTCGCGTCGGCTCGTCGACCACGCCGGGTCAGTCGTGCGAGGGCGTCCCGGACATGATCTCCCGGACGTCGATCCACTCGTACAGCGGCTCGCCGCCGGGGCCCGGCTCAGAGGACACGTACGCGGCGACCTCGAGCGCCCGCTCGTGCGACTCGACGTCGATCATCAACCACCCGGCGATCAGATCGCTGGTCTCCGGGTGCGGGCCATCGGTGGTCACCGGCGCGGCGTCCGGGCCGCCGTAGCGCACCCAGGTCCGCGCCGGCGTGAGCGCCCGCGCGCCGACGTACTCGCCGTTCTCCTCCAACAGCGCGCTGACGTGCCGGAGGAAGGCGAAGTGCGCTTCCACGTCCTCGGGGGCCCACTGGTCCATCGGGGGAAACGGATGGTGCGGCTCCGGGCCGCCGCGGTAGCGCTTGAGGAGCAGGTACTTGGGCATGGTGGTGGTCTCCTGGTGTCGTGGACCGCGTCTGTCGTGGCCCTTCACCTGGTGAGCGGAGCCGGTCAGAGCTTCTCGACAGCGGGGGCTCTTCGTTATGGGAGTTTGCCGTTGACGAACGCTGTCAGGCTCGCGAGGGTCTCGAACACGTCGGCGGTGACATCGTCGTCGTCGAGCGAAGAAGGCACACCAAGCCGGCGGCGCCGCAAGACGCACCCGCTTTCGGGCCCTGCGACCAGAGGCAACAGGTCTCGGGTACAGGTCAGCGGGACGGGTGCTGCTCCCACAATTCTGGCTGTCCCTAGCCTGCGCCGGGTGCCACATAGGCGCCGCGCCACGACCGCGGCAGCCCTCACCGGCCGTCCGGAAAAGGAGGAAGTCGATGAGGTTGAGTCTGAAGCGCCTTGCCCCGGTGACCGCGGTGGCCGCGGCCGTCTCTCTGATCCCGGCGGCCGGCGCGAGCGCCGCGCCCGCCCGGCTCGCCGTTCCGAGCCTTCCGGCTCTCTCGTTGCCGGCCACCGGCCTGCCGGCGGTTGGAGGCTTCCCGGCCCTTGGAGCCTTCCCGGCCGGCGGCTTCGCCCCGGCGCTGACGTTCCAGGGCCCACAGGTGGCCATCGGACCGACCGTCATCGGATCCGTCTTCAACGGCGGGACTTCCGTCGTGGTGGCCAACGATCCCCCGGTCGGCAGCGGCAACGTCATCGGCTCGCCGTAAGGGTCGCGGCCAAGGAGAAATGTGATGCGCACTCCAAAGCTCGCCGCGATCGCGGCCGCCGTCGCCCCGCTCGTCCTGGCAGCTCCGGTTGCCCGGGCGAGCGCGGCCACAACCCCGCCCGCCTCGGCGCCCTCGCCGGCGGCGGCCCCGGTGTTCACCTTCATCCCGCCGAAGGTGGGACCGCTGCAGGTCATCATCGGAGCCACGTTCATCGGTGGGCAGCAGATCAGCCCGGGAGTCAACGTCTCCACCCCCGGAACCTCGCTCCCGCCCATCACTTGGACGCCTCCCTCGTCCTGATCGCGGACGAGCCTTCTCGATCTCGGTTGAAGCCCCGCCTTGGCGGGGCTTCTTCTGTTTCTGCGGCCGGGTTACGCGGTCGTCATGTGCCTCGGGCACGGTCGCGGTGGAGGATGCCGTTGAGCAAGAGGTCGACAACCTGCTGTGCGAAGCGGTCGGTGAGCGGGGCGTGGCCTTGCAGGATGCGGTGGTAGATCGCGCCGTAGACGAGGTCGAGCGCGACCTCGATATCGAGGTCGGCGGGCACCTCGCCGCGATCGATGGCTCGGGCGAAGGCCGCCTGCATCGGTTCGCGGCGCTGCTCTATGAAGTGGCGGCGGTAGTCGGCGGCGAACCCGGGATCCGATTGCGCCTCGGCGATCAGCGCGGCGATGACACGTCCGAACTGCCGGCGGCGGGCGTCGCGTACCCATGGGCGCACGAGCGCGAGCAGGTCGCCGCGCAGCGTTCCGGTATCGCGTGGAGGGCTGCCGGCGGACAGCCACTCCAGGAGCGCGTCGAGGGCGAGGCGCTCCCTGGACGGCCACCAGCGGTAGATCGTGGCCTTGCTCACGCCGGCCCGGTCGGCGACCGCATCCATGCTGACCTGGCCACCGCCCTGGTCGAGCAGCAGGTCGGCGGCGGCCTGCAGAATCGCAAGGCGGGCCCTTTCGCTGCGCGGGCGCCCCCGGCGAGACGTCGTGTCGGCCGGTTCGCTCAGTGCTGTCTTCTTCATGTCGCTGACCTCGTGACGAATAAAACTATCCGTCTAGTTTCTACTAGACGACACAAGAAATCGCACGACGCCACTGCGAGCGTCCTCGCATCGGCCGGCGGGCCCAGGCCCGGCCCGGGCCCGCCTCAACAAATACAAAACGATACGATTAGTTTCGCTTTAGGGTAGCGGCCTATAAACGTCGTAAGTCAAAAAGGAGCACCACAACCAGACGTCAGGCGACCTTCCACCTGCCTGGCAAGGAGGTAAGACCTCATGTTCACTCGTAACCGCCTGTTTGCGGCCGCCACGGTCGCGGGCGCGCTCGCCCTTGCCGGCCCCGTCGTCAGCGCAAGCGCGGCGCTGACTCCCGGCGTCCAGGCGAGCGTCGGAGCAGCCACCGGATTCCCCGCGTACGGGCATCCGGGCAACGGGAACCCCTGGAACCACAACGGCCACGGCAATGGCAACCCCTGGAACCACAACGGCCACGGCTTCGGGAACCCGGGTCCGTACGGGTCCATCGGCGGGAGCGCCTCCGGGTCGCTCGGTGGCATCGGCCCGCTTCCCGGGGCGTCCGTGGGCGTCGGTGTCGGCGCCACGGCCGGCCTGCCCGGCATCGGAGCCGGCCTCGGAGCCAACGCCGGCATCGGCACTTCGCTGAGCTAGTCGAACGCCGAGGCGGCCACCTTCCCCGCCCGGCGCACTCGACGCAAAGACCTGGAGGGGGCCTGAAGGCCTGAAAAGGTCCGCTGGACCGCGATCTCTCCCTCTCTCGCTGGACAGCCGGCCCCCTCCATGGTCTTACCCGGGCGAATCGCGCCCGGTGTCCTTCACGGCCGGCTCGTCAGCTCGAGCCGCCCGTGGAGCCATCCCCATCCCACTCCCAGAGCGGAACATGGTCGAGCGGGTGGAGCTCGTCGTCGGTGGTGGCTCGTGAGTTCTGCTGGGCCACGCCGGCGCCGAACTCGATGTGCGAGCGAACCGCTTCGCGGAACGGCGCGTCGCCGGGCAGACGGGCCTCGTCGAGCGCCTCGAGGTAGAGGGCCACGAACCGTTCCCGTTGCTCGTCGGTGATCCCGTGGCCGCGGTGCACCTTGACAAGGTGGTCGAAGCCCAGCTCCCTCGTGAAGCGGTCCGGCCCGCCGAAGGACTCCGCGGTGAACCAGGTCAGGTGCTCGACGTGGTGGGGCTGACCCTCCCCGAACAGCGGCTGCAGCAGCGGATCGGCGAGCACCTTCGAGTAGAAGAGGTCCTCGAGCCGGTGCAAGGCGGCGTCGCCGCCGGCGTGCTCGTACATGCTGGTCATTGAGGCGGAACCTACCGACGTGATCAGGTGCCCACCGAAGGCGCCGCGAACGTGAACATGCGCTCGGCCTCGATGCGCGCGTAGACGGGCCCCGAGTCGAGGAAGTGCTCCCACTCGGCGCCGTATCGCGGCACGTAGATGTCCAGCAGCGCACGCCGCAGGCCCGCGCCCTCCTCACCCTGTACGTCGACCGGGACCGCGCGCCCGTGGACGGTGATGGCGAGCTCCTCGCCCGGGAGGTGCGTGGCGCTCACGTGCGGTCGTGCGCGGATATGCCGGAAGCGGACCGAGTCGGGCGCCGAGCCGAAGTGGAACGCGCCGCGGTGGAAGATGCCGTCGACCGGTCCGACGATCGGTCGACCGTCCGCGGTCACCGTGGCAAGCGCGAGCAGGCACATGCCGGTCAGCCGCTCGACGACCTGCTGGGCGCCGAGCCGCCGCTCCGGCGTGTGGATCCTCGACAGGTGTGGGCCGGCAGTTGCGTAGCTGCGATCGAGTAGCGCCTGCAATGCCGCGATGTCGGCCGGCGACTCGTGCATGCGCGCACTACATCACGCCGACAGGCGAGCGGCCCGGGCTTCGAGATAGCGGCGCTGTCGATTTCGCCGCCTCCCGTTCGTCTATAGGCGACCATGCCGAAAAGGAGGAAGCGATGAAGTACATGCTGCTGATCCATCAGGGAACCACGCCGACGCCGGGGTCCGACGAATGGGAGCGCCTTTCGGAGGACGAGAAGGGCGCCGTCTACGGTGCGTACAAGGCGATCAACGAGACCCCGGGCTTCTCTCCCGGCGTTCAGATGCAGCCCCCGGACGTGGCGACGACCGTGCGGGTCAAGGACGGCCAGACGCTGACCACAGACGGCCCGTTCGCCGAGATCAAGGAGGCGATCGGCGGCTACTGCTTCTTCGAGGCCGAGAACCTCGACGCGGCGATCGAGCTGGCCGCGCGCATCCCGGCGGCCTCGATGGGCGGCGCGATCGAGGTCCGCCCGCTGGTCGAGGCCAATTGGTAGCTGAGCTCGAGCGAACCTTCCGCGAGCGGTGGGGATATGTCCTTGCTGCTCTGATCGGCTTCCTCGGCGAGTTCGATCTCGCCGAGGAGGCCGCGCAGGAGGCGTTCGTGCTCGCCGCGGAGCGCTGGCCACGTGACGGAGTCCCCGCCAACCCAGGCGCCTGGCTGGTCTCGGCGGCGCGCAACCGCGCCATCGATCGCATCCGCCGTGACCGCACCCTGGCCGTCAAGACCCGCCTGCTGGAGGTACCCGAGGCAACGGAGGACAGCGTGGATGCGACGACCTTCCCGGACGAGCGACTCGAGCTGATCTTCACCTGCTGTCATCCGGCGCTCGCCACCGACGCGCAGGTCGCCCTCCCGCTGCGGACGCTCGGCGGGCTGACCACCGCCGAGATCGCCCGCGCCTTCCTGGTCGCGGAGCCGACGATGG
>JAWVFZ010000525.1:0-6074 GCA_033855555.1 Solirubrobacteraceae bacterium | reverse complement strand
TGGTCACTAGCTTGGGACGAGCGCGTTGATGCCCGTGAGGGCCCGGCCGATGATGAGCTTCTGGATCTGCGACGTGCCCTCGTAGAGCGTCGTCACGCGGACGTCGCGGAAGTAGCGCTCGACAGGGAAGTCGTCGGCATAGCCGGATCCGCCGTGGACCTGGATCGCCTCGTTGGCGCACCACACGGCGGCCTCGGTGGCGAAGTACTTGGCGATCGAGGTCTCGGTCGTGTTCGGCTGGCCGGTGTCCTTCAGCCAGCCCGCGCGGTAGACCAGCATCCGCGCGGCGTCGGTCTTGACCTTCATCTCGGCGAGCATCGCCTGCACGAGCTGGAACGACGCGATCGGGCGGTCGAACTGCTTGCGCTCGGTCGAGTACTTGACCGACGCGTCCACGCAGCCCTGGCAGATGCCGACGCAGCCGGCAGCCACGGAGTAGCGGCCCGAGTCCAGCGCGCTCATCGCGATCTTGAAGCCCTCGCCGATCTCGCCCATGACGTTCTCGTCGGGGCAGAAGACGTCGTCGAGGCCGATCGCGGCGGTGTCGGAGCCGTGGAGGCCCATCTTGCCGTGGATCTCCTGGGGCTGGAAGCCGTCCTGGCCCTCGGTCTCGACGAGGAAGCAGCCGATGCCGCGGTGCTTCTTCTCGGGATCGGTCTGGGCGAAGACCAGCGCGAGGTTCGCGTGGTTGCCCATCGAGATCCACATCTTGGCGCCGTTGATCTTCCAGCCGCCGTCGACCTTGGTCGCGCGCGTGCGCTGGTTGGCGGCGTCGCTGCCGGTGTCGGGCTCGGTCAGGCCGAAGCAGCCCAGCCACTCGCCGCTGCACAGGAGCGGCAGGAACTTCTGCTTCTGCTCCTCGCTTCCCCACTTGAGGATCGAGCTGCAGACGAGGCTGGTCTGCACCGAGATCACGGTGCGCATCGCGCTGTCGGCGCGCCCGACCTCCTCGACGATCAGTCCGTAGGTGATGTAGTCGAGCCCGGCGCCGCCGTACTCGCGCGGGACGATCGCGCCGAGGTAACCCTGCTCGGCGATGCGCTTGACCAGATCGGTGTCGAAATGGCTGTTGCGCGCGTTGTCATCGGCCGCCGGGCGGATCACCTTGTCGGCGAACTCGCGCGCGGTGCTGCGGATCAATTCCTGCTCGTCGGTGAGGGCGAAGTCCATAAATTGGACGCTACAACGTGGTCGCGTCCCCGAGCAGGACGGTGCACTGGGTGCTGAGCACGCCGCCGTTGCCGTGGGCCAGGGCGACGTGGCAGTCCTCGACCTGGCCGGTCGACTCGCCGCGTAGCTGGCGGACCGCCTCGACGATCGCCAGCAGTCCGTACATCCCGGGGTGCTGGTAGCTGAGCCCGCCGCCGTTGGTGTTGAGCGCCACCTCGCCGCCGGGGGCGATGCGTCCGCCGGAGACGAACGCGCCGCCCTCGCCCTTGGCGCAGAAGCCGAGGTCCTCGAGAAACAGGATCGGCGTGATCGTGAACGCGTCGTAGAGCTGCAGGACGTCGACGTCGCCCGGCGTGAGCCCCGCCATCGCGAAGGCGCGCTCGCCGGACTGGACGGCGCTGGTGGTCGTCAGGTCGGGCATGTGGCTGATGTGGCGGTGGCTGTGCGCCTCGCCGGCGCCGAGCAGGTGGACCGGCTTGTCGGTGAGCTGCCGGCCGCGCTCGGGGCTCGTCACCACGACCGCCGCGCCGCCGTCGGTCACCAGGCAGCAGTCCTTGACGCCGAGCGGATCGCAGACCATCGGCGCGTCGAGCACGTCCTGGATGCTCAGCGGCTTCTGCGACCACGCCTGCGGGTTGCGCTGCGCCCAGGCGCGTGCGGCGACCGCAACCTCGGCGAGCTGCTCGCGCGTCGTGCCGAACTCGTGCATATGGCGCGCGGCGGCGAGGGCGTAGGCCGTGACGGGGAGCATGGGGCGATACGGCGCCTCCTGCGGGTCGATCTCCTGGACCGAGGCGTTGGCGCGGCCGACGCTGCGCTGCGTCGATCCATAGGCGATGACGGCCACCTCGCACGCGCCGCCCGCGATCGCGAGTGCCGCGTGGTGCAGGTGCGCCATGAAGCTCGACCCGCCGAGCTGGGTCGAGTCGCTGATGCGGGGGTTGACGCCGAGGTACTCGCCGAGGTTCACGCTGGCCCAGGGCAGCTGCGTGGAGGCGGCGAAGAGGCCGTCGACGTCGTCGGCTTGCAGGCCGGCGTCGGCGAGCGCCGCGAGCGCCGCCTGGCCCATGACATCGACCGGGGTCGAGCCCTCGGGTGCGACGCCGAGGCCCCACTCGGCGGCACCGACGATCGTGGCCGCGCCCCTCACGCCGGCCTGTAGACGGCGACGCCGTCGTCGCCGATGGCGGCCTGGACGCGCAGCCCGATCGTCACGTCGGCGGGCGCCACGCCGTCGACGCGCCCCATGACGCGCACGCCCTCGTCGAGGTCGACCAGGCAGACGTTGTAGGGCTCCTCGCCGGGGCGGTGGACGACGGTGGTCGAGTAGACGGCCCCGCGGCCGGCGCTCTCGACGTTCTCGCCACGGGGGCGGGGAACGTTGAGCAGGGCCTCGGCCATGGCGGGAAGCCTATGTGAGACCAACTCGACACTGACGCGGCGGCGTCGCACCCCCATCATCCGGCCGATGCTCCAGCGTCCCCTCCTGGCCCTCGCTCTCGCGAGCGCCCTCGCCGCCCCTGCGGCCGCCGTCGCCAACGACTACAACGCGTCCACCGCGGCCGGGTTTACGACTGCACTCAGCCAAGCGGCCTCCCACGTCGGCGCCGATCGCGTGGTGCTGGCCGCCGGGACCTACACCGGGCAGTTCACCTACGCGGGCGACGCGCTCGAGGTCGTAGGCGCCGGTCGCGCGCTGACGACGATCGCCGCCAGCGGCGGCTCCGCCTTCTACACCGGGAGCCCGGTGGACCTGCACGACCTGGGGTTCTCCGTGACCGCCGCCGGCATTCGGCCCGTCTGGCTGACGGGGACGGAGACCATGGAACACGTCAGCGTCCACCTTGGGCCCTCGGCGACCTACGGGATCGTCATGGACGGCGCCGGCTTCTCGTTGAGCGACGTGGCGGTGGTGTCCGACGGCACAAGCCCGGCGCTCGTCGAGCTGCTCACCGGGCACGCCGTGCTCGACGACATCCGCACCACCGGGGGATCCGAGGGCATCAGCATCGCCGACGACGGGACCACGGCCACCATCACGCACGCGATCGTTCGCCGCCCGATCTACTACGGAATCGGCTCGCAGTTCGGGGCGGCGACGACGGTGAGCGACGCGCTGGTCGACATGCGCAACAACGGCAACTCCGGGCTCGCCCTGCTGGTCGACGACAACGGCGGATCCAACTACAGCCACACCGGATCGCTCGAGGCGGACCGTGTGACGCTGGTCGGCGACGGGCCATCACAGCGCGGTGTGGCTGTCTACGCGACCGGGCCTGCCGACCACTACAGCGCCACGTTGCGCGACGCGATCGTGACCGGCTTCGGGACGCCGCTGAGCTGCAGCGAGTCGACGGCCTCCGACGTGGCGACGCTCGCGACGTTCACGAGCGCGGTGCCGGCCTCGCCCAACGACGCGAGCTGTGGCGGGCTGACCCAGACCGACCGGATTGCCGCCACGCCACTGTTCGCCGATGCGGCCAGCGGCAACTTCCATCTCGCCGGTGCTTCGCTGGTGGACGCCGGCTCGGCCGGCGCCGTGGGCGCGGCGACCGACCTCGACGGCCTGCCTCGGCTCGTGGACGGCGACTGCGACGGCACCGCGCGCGTGGACCCGGGCGCCTATGAGACCCAGCACTCGGCGCCCGTGGTGGCCGCCGCGGCCGACCCGGTGGCCGCGATGACGGGCCAGGGCCTCACGTTCTCGGGCTCGGGGGCGGCGACGTACGCGTGGAGCTTCGACGACGGCGCGATCGCCGACGGCGCCTCGGTCTCCCACGCCTTCGCCACCGCGGGTCCACACGCCGCCACGCTCACCGGCAGGGACGCGGCCGGCTGCGCGGCGAACGCCGGCGTCACCGTCACGATCACGCAGGCGCTCCCGCCGACCGCCGGCGCCGACCGCAAGGCTCCGCGCATCAGCAAGGCGCGGCTGCGCAATGGCGTGCTCAGCTTCACGCTGTCGGAGGCCGCGCGGGTCCGCATCGGGACCACGCGGGTGCATGCCGCAAAGACAAGAACGGTGCGCGCCCACGCCGGCGTCGACCGGGTGAAGCTCAAGCTCGCGCGCGGAAGCTATCGCCTGACGCTGCGCGCCACCGACGCTGCGGGCAACGTCTCGCCGACGAAGCGCATCGCGGTCTCCGTGCGGCGCTGACGGGCGTAGACTCGCCAGCGCGTGGACCCGTTCGTGATCATCATGGTCGGGCTGGTGGGAGGGCTGCTTGTGGCGCTCATCCTGCTGGGCGTCTTCTACCCGGGGTCCGGCGCCGACCAGGTCAACTGGAAGCCGACGCGCTCGGTCGAGACCGAGGCGCAGAACGAGATCGACGATCTCGACCAGATGCTCGAGGCGGCCAACCAGAAGCGACGCGCGCGCGGCGCGGCGGAGCTCACCGAAGCGGGCATCCACGAACGCGTCGCGGAGGACCGCCGCGTCGCCGATGCCCAGCGCGAGGCCTATCTCGGGGATGTCGAGATCGCGCAGATGCTCGAGGTCAAGAACGAGCGGCGCGCCCGCAAGGGCCTGGCGCCGCTCAGCGCCGAGGACTACCGCGCCCAGCTCGAAGCCGAGCGCGGCGGCAGGTGAGGCTCCTGATGGTGGGAGGCGGGTGCCGCGGTCTGGCGCTCGCCCGGTCGCTGATCGCCGAGGGCCACGCGGTGCGCGCCGTGACGCGCAGTGAGGACCGGCGGGCCGAGATCGAGGCCGCGGGCTGTGAGTGCTGGATCGGCGATCCCGACCGCATCGGGACGCTGCGCTACGCGCTGGAGAACGCGACGGTCCTGCTGTGGCTGCTGGGCACCGCCGCGGGCGGCGACGTCGAGGCGCTCCACGGCTCGCGCCTGGAGATGATGCTCGAGCGCACCGTGGACACGACCGTGCGCGGCGTCCTCTACGAGCGCGCGGGTTCCGTGCCGGCCGACGCCCTCGCGGCGGGCGCCGCGCAGGTCCAGGCCGCGCACGACCGCCACGGCATCCCGATCGCCTTCCTCGACGCCGATCCGCGCGAGGTCGAAGGCTGGGTCGCGGGCGCGCGCGCGAAGATCGACGCGCTGCTCGCTACTGCTCGCTGAGCGGCGTCGGGTGGACGATCGGCGCGTTGGGCGCGTCCCAAGGGGCGCGGGCGCCGGAGTCGTCGCCGATCGTCGACAGGAGCGCGATCGCCGCGGCGATGAGGCCGACGGCGATGAGCGCAGCGACGGCGACCGGGAGGGCGGCGCGGATGCGCTGGTGGCGATCGGGCGTGGCGCGCGGGGCTGGCACGGGGAGCGGCGCCGGTGGGGGCGTCTCGAAATCGACGGGGGCAGGGTCGGCTTTCGACGGTAGCGCAGTGATCGGGGCGGGCTCCTCGATCGCCGGCGGCTCCGGCGCGGCCGGCAGGAGCGCCGGCGCCGGGACGACGCGCAGCCGTGCGCGCGGGGCCGCGGCGGGCTCGGCGACCGGCGGCTCGACAGGGGATGTGTCGGTTCGAGGTCGCTGGGTGTCTCGAATCCGACGCACCCTCGGGGTGGCGAAGGTCGAGCGCAGCTGCTCGACCGCGATCTCGAGCTCTGCCCCGTGCTCGCGACAGCGCGTGCAGCGCGCCAGGTGGGCGTCGAGGAAGCGGGCCCCAGAGGCCGGCAGGACGCCGTCGCGGCGATCCGACAGCGCGTGCTCGGCGCGCTCGCAGCGACCGCCCGAGGCGAGCTCGGCACGCGAGCGCCGCAGCGCCTGGCGCGCCCCGGCGCGCGTCGTCGACAGCTCCGGGCCGGCGAGACCTATCTCGCCGGCTAGGCGGGCGCGGCCGATGTCGGCGAGCTCGGCGAGCGCGAGCGCCCGGCGCGGCACGGCTTCGAGGGCGGGTACCGCGTCAAAGACATGGCGCTCCGCGCGATCGCCGGGGGACGGATGCCGGGCGGGATCC
>JAWVFZ010000524.1:0-3839 GCA_033855555.1 Solirubrobacteraceae bacterium | reverse complement strand
GCCCGGAGTCGTGGGCGACGATGACCTCCCATTGCTCGCGCGCGAGCGTCTGCTCGTCCAGCGCGTTGAGCAGCCAGCGCAGGCGCAGCGGCCGGTCGTGGCTCGGGACGACGACGGAGATCAGCGGTTCGCTCATCGCAGCGGCGATTCTGCCAGCGCCTGCTAACCCCGGCGCAGCAGGCGCGGCAGGTCGCGCGCCACCGCGCGCCCGAGCTCGCGCGGCGAGAGCTGCAGCGGCCCGATGCGCACCTTCCCGCGCGCGGCGTCGTAGCGGGCCTGCGCCGCGGCCAGCGACGGCAGCTTGTCCAGCGAGAGGTCGAGCTCGGCCCCCTTCACCCCCACGCCGACGACCTGCATCGGGATCGCCGGGTCGCCGAGCCCGGCCACCCAGACGTCGTCGAAGCCCTGCTCGAGCAGCGCGCGGAAGCCGTCGGGGGTGAAGCGGAAGTAGTCGTGCGGGTACTCGTGGATCCCGAACAGCATCACCGAGCTGACGACGGCGACGCCGCCGTCGGGCGAGCACACGCGCGCGAGCTCACGGCAGGCCTGCGGCGGGTCCGCGCAGTGCTCAAGCGTGTCAAGACACAGCGCGGTGCCGACGCTGCCGGCCTCGAAGCTCAGCGCGCGCAGGTCCTCGACGCGGTCCACGCCCGGGCCCTCGCGCATGTCGGTGCCGGTGAACGGCCGTCCGGCGAACAGCCCGCGCATGTCGCCCAGGCCGCCCCCGGGGTCGGTCAGGTAGGAGCCGAACTCCACCACCGGGTCGGGCATGGCGACGACCCGCTGGAGGTCTGCGACGAAGTCGGCGATCAGGGTCTGCGCCATGGCCGCGCGTAGTATGGCCGCGCCGATGGAGGACATCCGCCGCGCCGCCCGCGCCGATGCCTACGAGAACCCGCGCGCCGAGCTGCAGCGCCACGTGCCGCCGGGCGCGCGGCGGGTGCTGGACCTCGGCTGCGCATCGGGAGCGCTCGGCGCGGCGCTGAAGGCGCGCGGCGCGACCGTCGTCGGCGTCGAGCGTGACGTCACCTACGCGACGCGGGCACGCGAGCGTCTCGACGAGGTGGTCGAGGCCGACCTCGACACGCTGGACCCCGCGCCGCTGGGCGCGTTCGACGTGCTCGTCGCAGGCGACGTGCTGGAGCACCTCGCCGACCCGTGGGCGGTCCTGCGCCGGTTCACCGCAATCGTCGAGCCCGGTGGAACGGTCGTCGTCTCACTGCCGAACGTGCGCCACTGGGAGACGCTGTTCGCGATCGCTGTCCAGGGCACCTTCCCACGGCGCAACGAGGGCGTCTTCGACCGCACCCACCTGCGCTGGTTCACGCTCCACGACGCCTGGAGCCTGGTCGACCAGGCCGGCCTCGCGGTCGAGGCCGTCGAGCGGCGGATCCGCTATCGCCGCGTCGGCAGCGCCAGGGAGACCCCGGCCGCGCGGCTGATCGCGCGCGTGCCCGGGCCGCGGGCGTTCGTCACCTACCAGCACGTCATACGGGCGCGGAAGCCGGCCTGATTCGCACCGAGGCGAACGCCGCCACGGCGAGCACCGCGATCAGCGGCTCCAGCGGCGCGCGATAGCGGGTGCCGCCGTCGCCGGTGTAGGCGACAGCCGTCGCGAGAAACAGCGCCAGGACCGCGAGCACGAGCCCGCGCCGCGCGCGGTGGCGCCACAGGCCGGCGAGCGCTGCCAGACCGACGAACAGGTAGCACCACGCGCCGAGCTTCGAGAACCAGCCGATGCGACCCTCGAACGGCGCCTCGTATTGGGCCGACGGCGGCGTACGCAGGTCAAACGTGCGGTTCAGGCCGTTCCACCAGAACGCCTTGAAGACCGACGTCGGGTGATCGGAGATGTAGGCGCGGGCCAGCTTCTGCAGGCGCGAGCGAAACCCGTGGTCGGACGTCGGCTGCCGGAGGATCTGGAGATACCCGCGCGGCACCGGTCGCCACGCCCATGGATGGACCGGGTCATGGGCGGCTTCGTCGTTGAAGACTCCGTACAGCGCGGCGTCCTGGATCGAGATCGGGACGAAGCCGCCGTCGACGTGGTGGTTGCGGATCGTCCACGGCGCGATCACCAGTGCGGCGACCAGCGCCGCGACGACGCTCAGCCCGATGCCGCGCCGCCAGCCGGCGGCCGCGATCCACGCGACGAGGATGGCGGCGCCAAGCGTCCCGAAGGAAGGGCGCGTGAGCATCGCCACCCCGAGCGCGAGCCCGGTCAGGGCGGCGCGGCGGGGCGTCGGCGCGCGCGTCCACGCGAGCACCAGCACGACGAGGAGGATCGGCGTCGCGATCGCCTCGGAGTACAGGAGCTCCTCGAACTGGAACGTCATCGGGTACAGCGCGACGACGAATGCGACGACGGTCGCCACGCGCGGGCCGAACAGACGCCGGGCGAGCATCCACGACAGGACGATGACCGCGACGCCGCACAGGACCTGCACGGCCTTGACCCAGCCGGGATGCACGCCGCCCACGCTGTACAGGGCACCGACCCAGAGCGGGTACAACGGCGCCTTCCACAGCGAGGGATGCGGCATCCCGAATGGTGTGCGCGACCACCAGGCGTGGCCGTCGTGGAAGAAGACGCCCTGGGCGTGGTACTCGAGCTGATCGCCCTTCAGCGGCGCGTCATGGGTGAGCAGCACATAGGCGACCCGGGCGAGCACGCCGAGCACGACCGCGGCGAGCAGCAGCCGCCGCTCGGCGCGCGGAACCCGATCCAGAAGCGTGCCAATCCTTCCCCCCAAGGCGGGCGGGACCCTAGCCGGGGCCGCTCGCGGGCGCGTAAGTACCATCGCAGCCGATGAGCATTCCCTCCGAGATCTTCAAGGCCTACGACATCCGCGGCCTGTACGGCGACCAGATCGACGGCGATGCGGCCGAGCGCATCGGGCGGGCCTTCGCCCGCGTGATCGGCGACCTCGCCGGCAAGCCTGTGGCGGACTGCCGCATCGGCCTCGGCCGCGATATGCGGCTCACGGCGGCCGAAATGGCGGCCCGCTACCGCGAGGGGATGGTGAGCGAGGGAGCGACGGTGATCGACGCGGGGCAGGTCGGGACGGAGATGCTCTATTGGCTCGTCGGATCGCGCGAGCTCGACGGCGGACTGATGTGCACCGCCTCCCACAACCCCAAGGCCTACACGGGCGCCAAGCTCGTCAAGGAGGGCGCGATCGCGCTCAGCGGCGACAGCGGCATCGGGGAGCTGCGCGATCTCGTGCTCGGCGATCAGCTGGGGGACGAGAAGACCCCGCCAGCCCGTGGGTCCGTGGAGGAGGTCGACATCTACGCCCCGTTTCGCGAGGCTGCGATGAAGGTCATCGACCCGGGCAAGGTCCAGCAGACGAAGGTCGTCGTCGACGGCGGCAACGGGATGGCCGGGCCGATGGTCGGGCCGCTGCTCGAGCGACTGCCCGTCGAGCTGGTCGAGACCTACTGGACGCCGGACGGCAACTTCCCCGACCACGAGCCCAACCCTCTGCTGCCCGAGAACCGCCAGTTCATCATGGACAAGGTGCTCGAGACCGGCGCCGACCTCGGCATTGCCTGGGACGGCGACGCCGACCGCTGCTTCTTCATCGACGACAAGGGGCGGTTCGTCGACGGCGACTTCCTCACGGCGATCCTCGCCGAGCACCTGCTCGTCAAGCAGCCGCGCTCGCTGATCCTCTACGACGTCCGTGCGTCGCGGGCGGTCGCGGACGTAGTCAGGAAGGCCGGCGGCAGGGCCGAGCCCAACCGCGTCGGCCACGCCTTCTTCAAGACCCGGATGCGGGACGAGGGCGCGATCTTCGGCGGCGAGGTCTCAGGCCACTACTACTTCCACGACTTCT
>JAWVFZ010000523.1:0-5290 GCA_033855555.1 Solirubrobacteraceae bacterium | reverse complement strand
CCGGCCACCGGAGCCGCGACGGCCGCGGCCGGGCAGGTGCAGGTCTCTGTCGAGGCCGCGCTCGCCGCCCTCGATGCGGGCCAGTGGCAGGCGATCGTCGCCGATGAGCGTCCGCGGCCGATGGCCGATACCGGCGTCGATGCCGTGATCCGAGCGCGACGCCGCTCCTGACAACCGAGAACGCTCGCGGCTGATCACGCCCGATCGGGCAAAGAGTCCGGACGGGGCGTTATTGAGCGCGGGAAAGGTCCGGACGATCGTCCCGACTTGCCCCCCAGCGCCCCCGCCAGGACTCGAACCTGGGACCTGCGGATTAGAAGTCCGCTGCTCTATCCAGCTGAGCTACGAGGGCCTGCGTCGAGTCTAAGGCGGCCGCCGGCCTACGAGCGCTTCGCGACGACGATGCGCGCCTGCATCGTCGTCGGGTGGATCGTGCAGACGTAGGTCGCCGCGCCGGCGTAGCGGGCGATATAGGCATACGTGGCGCCGGCGGGGATCGTCGGCGAGTGCAGGTCGACCAGGTTCGTGCCCGCGGGATCCTCCTGCGTGGTGACGTTGTGGCCGACGTTGTCCGCGTTGCGCCACACGACGCGGTCGCCGACGTGGAGGTGGATCGTGCCGGGCGCGAACGCCAGTCGCTGCATGCGTACGCGAACGGTCGCGCCGTGGAATGCGGACGGGAGCTTCGTCGCGGGCTTCTTCACCGCGGCGCCTTTCGCAGACGCAGACGCAGTCGCGGCGGCGGGCTCGTGACGGCCCTTGTCGGCCAGCGCCGTGATCACGCCGGCGACGGCGCAGATCGCGAGCGCGGTGGCGACGAGCGAGCGAAGCGGCATCGCCCGCGACCCTAGAGCCGCACGGGGCCGGGCGGCAAGCCGGAACCGTTGCTGGAGGGGCCGATTTGCAGCGGTCTTACACGATTCTTCGACTGGGTTCACGGTTCTCGTAGGTACGTCTGGCTGAATGATCGAACTTGTCCTGTCGGCCATCGCGTCCCTTTTGAAAAGAATCCCCTTGAAAACATTCCTCTCATCCTGCGCCGCCCTCGTCATGACCCTCGGTGTCGTCGCATGCGGCTCGAGCTCTGGCGCCTCCTCAACGGGCACGGCCGCGGCGCGCCCTCAGGGCGGAGGCGGCTTCGCCTCTCGCCTCACCAGCGCCCAGCAGTCCTGCATCAAGAAGCAGGGCGTCACGTTGCCGACAGGTCGGCCCGGCGGCGGTCGGCCCGGGGGCGGCCCGCCTCCAGGCAGCACGAACGGTCAGCCACCGACCGGCACGAACGGCGCTCCGCCGAACGGTGGTCAGGGCGGCTTCCGCAACTCCCCGCAGGCACAGAAGATGCGCGCGGCGTTCAAGGCATGCGGCATCCAGATGCCGACGCGGCCCGGAGCTGCCGCGCCCGCTGCGAGCAATGGCTGAGTCGTGCGTCTGCGTCTGAGGCGACAGCCGCCACTCACCTACGTCCTCGGGATCCTCGCCCTCGCCGCAGCCGTCGGCGCAGCGCTGGCGGTGGGTGCCCCGTCCTCGACAGGCAGCGCCGTCGAGCGCACCGTCACCGTCTCGAGCGGTGTGATCCAGGCGACGGTGTCGGGCAGCGGAAGCCTGGCGCCCGCGAATCAGTACGAGCTGAACTTCGGCACGAGCGGTGACGTCACCAAGATCTACGTCAAGGAGGGCCAGCACGTGAGCGACGGTGAGTTGCTGGCCCGGCTCGACCCGAGCAGCGCCAAAGTCGATCTTGCGACGGCACAGGCCAACCTGCAATCCGCCCAGGACACGCTGACCAGCGCCGAGTCCACCTCCTCTACGACGACCGCTTCCGCGACCAGCGCCGAGTCCGCCTCCTCGACAACCGCCTTCGTGGCCAACACCACGACCACGACCACCCCCACAACCACCCCCACGACCACCCAACCCACGACCACCCAGCAGCAGGCGACGACGCCGAGCACCACGCAGAAGCAGACGACGACTCCCAGCACGACGCAGAAGCCGACGACGACTCCGAGCGGCTCGACGCAGGGTTCAAGCGCGGCGCCATCCGGGGGCTCGTCAGGTCAGTCCGCGCCGTCGTCGGGGTCGTCGGGCTCGTCGGGGTCGTCAGGTCCGGCGATCACCGTCGCGGCCGCACAGGCTGCCGTCGACAGCGCGCAGCTCGCCGTCACCAACGCTGAGCATGCCCTCACGGCCACGTACCTGCGCGCACCCGCCGCCGGCACCATTGCCGCTGTCAACGGCAGCGTCGGCGACACGGTCGGCAGCACGTCGTCGTCCTCCTCGTCGTCGAGCCCGGCCTCCTCGGGTGCCACGTCCTCGTCCTCGGGGTTCGTCACGCTGGTTCAGCTCAGCCGCTACAACCTCGACGTCTCGCTCAGCGAGTCCGACATCGGCAAGGTCAAGGTCGGACAGTCCGCGACGGTCACCGTCAACGCCGCCTCCGGAGGCGAGTTCGCAGCGCACGTCACGCATATCGGGGTCCTGGCCGCTGCGTCTTCGTCCTCCTCGTCATCGTCGGCGCCCTCGAGCTCCAGCACCGCCGTCAGCTATCCGGTCACGCTGACGCTCGACCAGACCGCAAGCAAGCTCAAGGCGGGGATGAGCGCGACGGCAGACATCGTCACGTCCCAGGCCAAGGGGATCACGATTCCATCCCAGGCGCTGACCGGCTCGACGGTCACCGTGGTGCGCAACGGCAAGCGCTCCACGCAACAGGTCACCACGGGCATGACCGGCGACACGAGCACGCAGGTGCTCAGCGGCCTCAAGGCCGGAGACCAGGTCATCGTGCGGTCGGCGACGGCGAGCACGGGCCAGGCCGCCGGTGCCAACCAAGCCCAGCAGGGCCAGCGGCGCTTCGGGGGCGGAGGCGCCGGAGGCCTCGGCGGTGGTGGCGGATTCCCGGGCGGAGGCGGAGGCCCCCCGGGCGGCGGCGGCGGCGCACGAGGCGGATGAGGGGTTTGCAGGGGCCCACCGCCGCGCGACGACCGGTCATCCAGCTGCGTGACGTCGTCCGTGAGTACGCGATCAGCGAGAACGTCACCGTGCGCGCGCTGGCCGGCATCTCGCTGCGCATCGAACGTGGTGACTACGTGGCGATCATCGGCACCTCGGGAAGCGGCAAGAGCACGCTGATGCACATCACGGGTTGCCTCGACGTCCCGACCTCGGGCCGCTATCTGCTCGATGGCAACGACGTCGGCACGATGGACGAAGACGAGCTCTCGGATCTGCGCAACC
This sequence comes from Solirubrobacteraceae bacterium, assembly GCA_033855555.1. Taxonomy (GTDB): domain Bacteria; phylum Actinomycetota; class Thermoleophilia; order Solirubrobacterales; family Solirubrobacteraceae; genus AC-49. Next base: position 2,053 of record JAWVFZ010000523.1, on the reverse strand, counting down.
GCAAGATCGGCTTCATCTTCCAGTCCTTCAACCTCGTCGCGCGCACCAGCGCGCTGGCGAATGTCGCGCTTCCGCTGGCCTACGCCGGCGTGGCGCGCGACGAGCGCAAGCGCCGCGCCGCCCAGGCGCTGGCGGCCGTGCGGATGAGCGACCGGGTGGACCACCTGCCATCGGAGCTCTCCGGTGGCCAGCAGCAGCGCGTCGCGATCGCCCGCGCGATCGTGACAAGCCCATCCCTGATCCTCGCCGACGAGCCGACCGGCAACCTGGACTCCCGCTCCACCGGCGAGGTGCTCGACGTCTTCGACCGCCTCAACGACGAGGGACGGACCGTGGTGCTCATCACGCACGAGCCCGACGTCGCCGAGCGCGCGCGCCGGGTCGTGCGCCTGGAGGACGGGCGCATCGTCGAGGACCGCGCCACCGGAGCACGGGCCGCATGACCGCGATCGAAACACTTCGAATCGCATGGGCGGGCGTGAATGCCAACAAGCTGCGCTCCTGCCTGACGATGCTCGGGCTGACGATCGGCGTCGCGTCGGTGATCATCCTGATCGCGGTCGGCAACGGCTCCAAGCGGGCCGTGCAGGCCGGCATCGACGCGTTGGGCACCAACGTCCTGCTGGTCCAGACCCAGGGCGGCGCATTCGGTCCCGGAAGGGGCGGAGGCGGCGGCGCCACCTTGACGCTGACCGAGAAGGACGTGGCCGCCCTGGCCGATCCGTTCAACGCCCCGCACGTCAAGAGCGCCACACCGGTCGTGAACGCCAACGGCGCGAGCCTCGTCGCCGGGTCGCTGAGCTATTCGCCCCAGACCTTCGTCGGGACCACACCGACCTACGCGACCGCGCGCGACAACAAGATCACGTCCGGGCGCATGTTCACCAGCGCCGACGTCAAGCAACATCGCCGTTACGTGGTCCTCGGGCCGACCGTCGTGACCAACCTCTTCGGCGGGCAGGATCCCGTCGGCCAGTCGATCCGCGTCAACGGCACGAGCTTCCAGGTCATCGGTGTCACGGCCCCGAAGGGCTCCAACGGCTTCCAGGACCAGGATGACCTCGTCATCGCGCCGCTGACTGCCGTCCAGGACACGCTGTCGGGCTACGGGTCGCTGAGCTCCATCACCGTGCAGGCGACGTCCTCGTCGAGCCTCGACGCCGCCCAGGCCGAGGTGACCTCGATCCTGACCGACCGCCACCACGTCACCGACCCCACCAACCCCGGCTTTCAGGTGACCAACCAGGCGTCGATCCGCCAGGCCTCCGACACCAGCACCAACGTGTTCACAACGCTCCTCGGGGCGGTGGCGGCCATCTCGCTGCTCGTCGGCGGGATCGGCGTGATGAACATCATGCTCGTCAGCGTCACCGAGCGTACGCGCGAGATCGGCATCCGCAAGGCCATCGGCGCCCGCCGCTCGGACATCCTCAGCCAGTTCCTCGCCGAAGCGGTGCTGGTCAGCGTCCTCGGCGGGCTCATCGGCGTGGCCATCGGCATTGTCGGCAGCCAGTTCCGGATCGCCGGCGTCACGCCGGTGATCGCGCTGTATTCGATCTTCCTGGCCTTTGGCGCCGCCGTGCTGTCGGGCCTCTTCTTCGGCACCTACCCAGCCGCCCGCGCCTCGCGCCTGCGACCCATCGACGCACTGCGCTTCGAGTAACACCACAACCGCACCGGAGCACTCAATTGAGCCTTCCTGACGACCCCACGACGACCCTCGATCGTGACGACACCGATTGGTACGAGCCCGTCGAAGAGGACCTCCCTCCCAGGCCGCGGCGCCGCCTTGCGACCCCCGCGACGCTCGTGCTGGCCGCCGTGATCATCGGCGCAGGCGGCTTCTTCGCCGGCGTGAAAGTGCAGAAGAGCCAGGGGAGCACCGCCAGCGGCGCGACCCTCGCCGGGGCGGGTTCCGGGTTTCCCGGCCGTCCCGGCGGCGGAGGACCCGCCGGCGGAGGCGCCGCCGGCGGGGGACCCGCCGGGGGCGGCGGGTCCGGTGGGCCGACAGCCACCGGAACCGTGGCCAACAAGCACGGGTCCACGCTCTACG
>JAWVFZ010000522.1:0-6025 GCA_033855555.1 Solirubrobacteraceae bacterium | reverse complement strand
CGCTCCTGGACCTGACGGAACATGTTGCCGCGGATCGCACCGTCCATCGCGCCGAAGACGCGGTTGTCCTTCTCCTCCTCCATGGGGAAGTAGGAGCGCAGGACCTGCTTGAGCGGATCCTTCTTCGGCGCCTTCTCAAAGGTGTAGTCGGTCGCGTACTTGTCGACCGGCGATACGAACGTCGGCTCCCAGGCGAGCTCCTGGATCTTCTGGTGCGACTTGGTGATGCTGGCACGACTCACGGTTCGGTCCTCCTTATGGCCTTTTTGGGCAGCGGGGACTGGTAGGCCCTCATGGGCTCTTCGTCTATCTCGCTGGAGAGGTCGCGGCGCCGTTACGTCGGCAGTGCAGCCGACGGGTCCGCTGCTCATTCATGGAGGGGATCGTCGCGCGGGAAAGCGCTGTATGGGATGGGTCGGTCGGCCAGAGCGAACGGTCCCGTCGAACAGGTCACCGTGGCGGTTGCGCAAACCACGATTCCGGATTCCCGAGGGAAACGGGGCCGGCTCGAGCGCGACTGCCGGGCTCAGTCGACCTGGGCCGGATTCTGTCCCTTATACGTACACAATCCGGCCCACGACGCGGACGAGCCGCGGGGCAGCGGACCTACAGCTGGCTCACTCCCGCACGTAGCGCCCCGGGGCCGGTTCGATCGGGCGGTGGCGGAGGCTTCCCAGCTTGCTCGGGGCGCCGGTCTCGTCACCGGAGCGCGCGAGCAGCCAGTCGGCGTAGAGCGGCCACCAGGAGCCATCGTGGGCCGTGGCCTGCGCCATCCAGGCCTCGGGGTCGGGGCCCTGCTCGGGCCCGGCGAAGTAGCGGGCGCGCGGCTTGCCCGGCGGGTTGACCATCGTCTGGATGTGACCCGTCGTCGTCACGACGACCTCGCTGCGACCACCCAGCAGCTGGCTCGTCATGTACCCGGGCATCCAAGGGGTGATGTGGTCGGTCATGCCGGCGACGACGAAGTTGTCGCAGTTGACCCTGCCGACGTCGATCGGCGCGCCGAGGACCTCGAGCGCGCCCGGGGTGGCGACGCGATTATGGGCGTAGACCTCGAGCATCTCGGCGTAGAAGCGAGACGACAGGTTGGCGCCGTCGTTGTTCCAGGCGAGGATGTCGAACGCCGGCGGGTCGTCGCCGAGCAGCCAGTTGTTGACGACATAGTTGAACACGAGGTCGTTCGGCCGCATCCAGGCGAACGCGCGGGCGATCCGCTCGCTGTCGTACACCTCGCCGCGCGCTGCATCCGCGGTGACGGCCCGCAGCGTGGAGTCGGTCGCGATCGCGGCCATCGGGTTGGGATAGCGGCTGTCCAGCATCGATATCGCGAACGTCGCCGAGCTCACGGCGTCGGCGCCACCGTTCGCGGCCAGGTGCCCGAGCATGAGGCCGCTGGTGAGCCCGCCTGCGCACGCCCCGAGGAGGCCGAGCTGTTCCGATCCGGACACCTCCCGCACCACGTCCATCGCGCGCAGCTGAGCGGCGACGTAGTCGTCGAGGCCCCATCGGCCCTGCTCGGGCCCGGGGTTGCGCCAAACCACGGTGAAGTACCGGATCCCGCGCGCCACGAGGTACTCGGTCAGGCTGCGGCCGGGCGCGAGATCGAGGAAGTAGTGCTTGTTGACCTGTGGCGGGATCATCAACAGCGGCCGCGAGCGGACGCTCGCGGTCGCGGGCCGGTACTCGAGCAGCTCGAAGAGGTCATCGCGGTAGATCACCGCGCCCGGCGTTGCGGCGAGGCTCTCCCCCACCTTGAACGGGCTCGGGTCGACCTGGGAGGGCATCCCGCCGTGGCGGGCGATGTCGCGCACCGCGTTGCGCCAGCCGCGCATCAGGCTCAATCCGCCCGTGTCGAATGCGCGCTTCAGCGCCGCCGGGTTGCCGACAAGCGTGTTGGTGGGCGCCGCCGCGTCGACCAGCTTCGCCGCGGCCGAGCGGGCGCGCGACTCCCGTCGCCAGTCCGCCTGTAGACGCGGCGTGCTCGCCAGCCGCTCGACTCCGGCCGACCAGACGACGTAGGCCTGCGCCCAGCGGCGATACAGCGCGTTGTCCGACCATGCCGGATCCGAGAAGCGCTTGTCCCGCGGCGAGGGGGCGACGTCCGACGCGCCGACCCCGACAAGCGCGAGGTCGGCCGCGACACGGACCGACTCCGCGGCAAGCGCGGAAGGCTCGGCCAGGTCGGCCAGCGCGCGGAGGGTGTCGAGTGCCCGGTTCAGCGGGCCGGGAACGGCCGCGATGGGTTGCTCGCCGGCAGGGCTGTCCGCGCGCGGTGGGGGCATCGTTCCCGGTGTAGCCGGATCGCCCGGCCGCGGTCCATCCGCCGTGTGAGGCATGGCCCGAACGGGTGGTTCCGGCCCACCTGGCGCCGTGGGCGGCGCCTTAGACGCGCGTGTTGCGCACATAGGTCAACACGGCGTGGACGCGCCGGTGCTCGGTCGAGCTGCGGCCCAGGCCCAGCTTGTGGAAGATGTTCGTGACGTGCTTCTCGACCGCGGCCTCGGTGATGACGAGGGCCTCCGCGATCCCGTTGTTGGATTTGCCCTCGGCCATCGCGGCGAGGACGTCACGCTCGCGTGGGCTGAGGCGGCTCAGCGGTCCCTCCGGGCGTATCCGACCGAGCATGCGCCCCACGACCCCCGGATCCAGGACGCTGCCGCCCGCCGCGACGCGTCCGACGGCTTCGGTGAACGCGCTGATGTCCGCGACGCGCTCCTTCAGGAGATAGCCCGCACCCTCAGGACGGTCGCCGATGAAGTCGAGCATGTACCGCTCTTCATAGAACTGCGACAGCACCAGGACTCCGGTGTCCGGACGCTGACGCCGCAACTCGATTGCGGCACGCAACCCGTCGTCGGTCAGGCCCGGCGGCATCTGGACGTCGACGACGGCGACATCGGGCCGATGCGCGAGAGCCTTGCGCAGGAAGTCCTCCGCGTCTCCGACTTGCACGATGACGTCAAAGCCGGCTTCCCCGAGGATCCGCGCGATGCCCTCGCGCATCAGAACGTCATCTTCACCGATGACAACGCGGGAGTTCATCGAGATCAGAGTCACGTTACTCCGCGCCAGTAGGGGTCGCTAGACCCGCCGTCGCTGCGTCGGCGGGAGGTCGGTGGCAATGCCGAGCGCGACCTCGGCGGCGATGCCGATGGTCTCTGACAGGGTCGGATGCGGGTGGATGGTCAGGGCGATGTCCTGGGCATCGGAGCCCATTTCCATCGCGTGCACGATCTCGGCGAGCAGCTCGCCGGCGCCCGTGCCGACGATGCCCACGCCGAGGAGCCGCCTGCTGTCGGGGTCGACCAGGACCTTGGTCTGCCCCTCCGGGCGGCCCATGGTGATCGCCCGGCCCGACGCCGCCCAGCGCATCTTGGCGACCTCGTGGGGTATGCCGGTGGCGCGCGCGTCGGTCTCGGTCAGTCCCGCCCACGCGACCTCGGGATCGGTGTAGGCGATCGATGGGATGGTGCGCGCATCAAAGGCGACGTTCTGGCCGGCGATGACCTCGGCCGCGACCTTGCCCTCGTGCATCGCCTTGTGCGCGAGCATCGGGCCGGCGCACACGTCGCCGATCGCGAAGATGTGAGGGACATTGGTCCGCTGCTGTTCGTCGACCGGCACGAACCCGCGCTCGTCGACGTGCACGCCCGCGGCGTCGAGCCCGAGCGCGGCGCCGTTGGGGCGGCGCCCGACGGCCACGAGCACGCGGTCGAAGACGCCGGTCTCACCGTTGCCGAGCGTGACGTGGATGCCGTCGTCGCGAGCCTCGGCCCCCTCGACGCTCGTGCCGAGGTGGATGGCCGCGTAACGCTCGGCTACACGCTGGTGCAGCGGCTTCACGAGATCGGGGTCGCAGCCGGGGATGAGCTGGTCCATGAGCTCGACGACCGTCACCTGCGAGCCCAGCGCGTCGTAGACCGTGGCCATCTCGAGGCCGATGATCCCGCCGCCGACCACGAGCAGCCGCTCGGGCAGGTCGCTGAGGTCGAGCGCCCCGGTCGAGGACATGATGCGCGGGTCGTCGGGGAAGCCGGGCACCCGGACGGCCGACGAGCCGGCGGCGACGACGCAGCGCTCGAATGCGATCGCCTCGTCCCCGACGGTCAGCTCGTACGGTCCGCTGAAGCGCCCCTCGCCGCGGACGACCCGGACGTTGCGCGCCTTCGCAAGCTGACCGAGCCCGCCGGTGAGTCGGTCCACCGCACCTTGCTTGAAGGCCCGGACGCCGTCGAGGTCGATCGACGGCTCGCCGAAGGAGATGCCCTGTTTCGCGGCGTCCTGCGCGTCGGCCAGCACCTTGGCCACGTGCAGCAGCGCCTTGGAGGGAATGCAGCCGACATTGAGGCAGACGCCACCCAGGCGCTCGTGGCGCTCGACGAGGACGACCTTCAGCCCGAGGTCGGCGGCACGGAAGGCGGCCGTGTAGCCGCCGGGGCCGGCCCCGAGGACGACAACGTCGACGCGGTCGCCCGGCGCGCCGTCCGTGCTGGGCGCGGCCGGCTCCTGGGCGGCGGGTTCCTGCACGGCGGGTTCCTGCGCGGCGGGCGCGGCGCCGTCGATGCCGAGCTCGGCGATCGCGGTCCCCTGCGAGACCGCGTCGCCGACGCCCACCAGCAGCGCCTCGACGACCCCCGCGGCGGGCGCGGGGATCTCCATCGTCGCCTTGTCGGACTCGAGGACGATCAGCGGGTCCTCGACCTCCACGCGGTCGCCGACGGCGACGAGGACTTCGATGACGGGGACGTCGGCGAAGTCCCCGAGATCCGGCACCTCGACTCTCATAGCAGTGCCCTCCGCAGGTCGACGAGCATGCCGGCGAGCTCGACGCAGAACCGCGCAGCGGCAGCGCCGTCGATCACCCGGTGGTCATAGGACAACGACATCGGGAGGATCAGCCGCGGGACGAAGTCCTGCCCGTTCCAGACTGGCGCCATCCGCGAGCGCACGACCCCGAGGATCGCCACCTGCGGCGGATTGACGATGGGCGTGAACCCGGTGCCGCCGATCCCGCCCAGCGAGGAGATCGTGAACACGGCGCCGCTGATCTCCTTGGGCGAGAGCTTCCCGGCCCGTGCCTTGCCGGACAGATCGGTCAGCTCGGCGGCGATCTCCAGGATGCCCTTGCGATCGACGTCGCGCACGACCGGCACGACGAGCCCGTTGGGCGTGTCGGCGGCGAAGCCGAGATGCAGGTCGTGCTTGATGATCAGCTCGTCGCCGTCGAGCTGGCTGGCGAAGCGCGGGAAGGCGACCAGCGTCGCCGCCGCCGCCTTGAGCAGCAGCGCGACCATCGTGACCTTGACGTCGGAGCGCTCGCTGTTGAGCTGCTTGCGGAACGCCTCGAGCTCGGTGATGTCGGCGTCCTCGTGCTGTGTGACCTGCGGAACCTGTGGCCATGCGGCAGCGAGGTGGCGGGCGCTGATCTGCTGGATGCGCGTCAGCGCCACGCGCTCGTCGCCCGCCGCTGTGGCGACGGCGGTTGCGGGCCCGGGCGCGGGCGCCGGCGCCGGCGTGGCGGCGGCAGGGTCGACATCCTCCTTCACGATGCGGCCCTTGCGGCCGCTCCCCTGCACCCCGTGGAGATCGATCCCGCGCGCGCGCGCGAGCCGGCGCACCGCCGGGCTGGCGTGGACGGGGCTGTTCGAGCCCGGCTCGGGCGCGTGGACCGGCGCGGACTGCTCGGGCTCTGGGGGCGCCTCGACCGGCGAGGCCTGCTCGGGTTCGGGGACCTGGGCACTGGCGGCCCCCGGCTCGACGCCGTCGAGCACGAGCAGCAACGTACCTTCCGACACCGTGTCGCCGACGGCGACACGCAGCTCCTGGACCACCCCGCCGAACGTTGCCGGCACCTCCATGGTCGCCTTGTCGGACTCGAGCACGACCAGCGGATCCTCGGCCTCCACGCGGTCGCCGACGGCGACGAGCAGTTCGATGACCGGGACGTCGGCGAAGTCGCCGATGTCCGGGACGACGATCTCCCTCAGCGCCGCCATGGGGCATCCACGTCGGCGTCGATGTCGTA
>JAWVFZ010000521.1:0-2762 GCA_033855555.1 Solirubrobacteraceae bacterium | reverse complement strand
GGCCGCCTGCGCATGGTCGCGCGGGAAGGCGTCGACCGCGTCAAGGCCATGGGGCGCGCGCGCGCCGCCGCGACGACCTAGCGTCCGCCGTCGGCGCGGAAGCGGTAGCCGACGCCGCGCACCGTCTCGATCGACTCCACCCCGAATGGGCGATCGACCTTCTCGCGCAGATAGCGGACGTAGACGTCGACGACGTTCGAGCGGTTCTCGTACTCGTAGTCCCACGCGTGCTCGAGCAGCTGGAAGCGATCCAGCGCCTGGCCCGGCCTGCGCATGAACGTCTCGAGCAGCGCGTACTCGCGCGCCGAGAGTGAGATGTCCGCGCCGCTACGCGAGACGCGCTTGGCGGCCGGGTCCAGGCGCAGGTCGCCCGCGGCCAGGACCGTCGGCTGCTCGATCGGGCCGCGCCGCCCCAGCGCTCGCAGCCGCGCGGAGAGCTCCGCGAACGAGAATGGCTTGGTGAGGTAGTCGGCGGCGCCGGTGTCGAGCCCTGCGACGCGGTCCTCGACCGCGTCGCGCGCGGTCAGCATCAGCACCGGCGCCCAGACGCCGTCCTCGCGCAGCGCGCGGCAGACCTCGAAGCCGTCCATCCCGGGCAACATCACGTCCAGGACGATCGCGTCGTACTCCGTCGCACCGGCCATCCAGAGCGCGTCCTCGCCCTTGATCGCGACGTCAACGGCGATCCCGTCCGCCTTCAGACCGCGGCGGATAAGGCCCGCCATCTTCACTTCGTCCTCGACGACGAGCACGCGCACGCCGACCAGTTTCCTCCGATCGCATGAGAGCCCGATGAGACGCTCATCGACCCTCATGGCCATCTCACGAGCCGTCCGTAGGTTCCGCGATTCCGCTCCCCCAACCAAGGAGACGTACATGTTCGAGCGGTTCCACAGCAAGACCATGACCGCCACCGCCGCCGCGCTGCTTTCCGCGCTCGGCGTCGGAGGTGTCGCCGTCGCCCAATCGACCCAGAACGCCGCCAAGGCTCCGGCCAAGGCGTCGCAGAGCACCGAGGCTCCCGGCACCGAGGCGCCCGACGGCGGCACCGACGCGCCCGACAGCGGCACGGAGGCGCCGGAGGCCCCCGGCTCCGAGACGCCCGGCAACGACGGCCCCGGCGGCCACGCTGACGAGCCCGGCAGCCCGAACGCCCAGCACGAGGCGACGGGCGCCGAGTAGTCATCAGTCAGGCCCGCGCTGGCAGATCCAGCCAGACGTCCGCGCCGCCCTCTCCCTCAGGGCGGTTGCGGGCGTGGGCCTGACCCGCGTGGGCTTCGGCGATCGCTCGCACGATCGCCAGGCCGAGGCCCGCGCCCCCACGGGCGCGGGCCGCGTCGCCTCGCGTGAAGCGGTCGAACGCGGAGGCGAGGAAGCGCTCGTCGAACCCGCTTCCGTCGTCGCGCACATGCACCTCGACGCGGTCGCCGACTACGCGGGCGGCCAGCTCGATCCGCCCGCCCCCGTGGCGCAAGGCGTTGTCGATGAGATTGCCGACCGCCTGCTCGAAGCGAAGCGGATCGACGACGAGCTGCAGATCCTCAGGCGCGTCGACGAGGAATTCGACGCCGCGGTCCGCCGCCCGGCGCTTGAAGCGCAGTGCGACGGAGTCGAGCAGGTTTCGTACGCCGACCTCCTCGGACCTGACCGGGAAGCGCCCCTGATCCAGCCGCGCGATCACCAGCAGGTCCTCGGCGAGCTGACTCAGCCGGTCAGCCTCCTCCCCGGCGGACGTCACAGCCGCACGGAACCCCTCGACGTCGACGGCGTCGCGCAGCGCGAGCTCGAGTTCCCCCTTCAGGACGGCGAGCGGGGTGCGCAGCTCGTGGCTGGCGTCGGCTACGAACTGGCGCTCGTGGGCGAACGACTCCTCGAGTCGGTCGAGCATCTCGTTGAGTGTCTCGCCGAGGCGCGCCACCTCGTCGTTGGAGGCGGGCACAGGAAGCCGGCGTCCGGGCCGCGTCGCCTGAATCTCACGTGCACGCCTGCGCATGAGCTCGACCGGGCGCAGCGACGCCGCGGCGGCGCCGTAGCCGGCGAGCGCTGCGAGCAGCAGCGCGACCGGGCCGCCGATCAGCAGCAGGCCGCGCAGGTCCTGCTGGGCGCGCTCGGTCGGACCCAGCGAGGCTCCCACCACGACTATCACCCGGCGGCCCTGGGCACGGATCGGCGTCGCCAACAGGCGGACCGGCTCGGCTTCGATCGGCGACGACGAATGCTTCATGAACATCGTCCCGCGCGTCGCACGGCGCACCTCGGCCGGACTCAGCAGCGCCTGGCGACGCAGCGGCGGCGCGGCGTCGAGCACCGTGCCATGGACATCGAGGATCTGCGCCAGACTTTCGCCGCGCTGGGTCAGCGGGCTGCGGCCGGCCTCAGCCAGCCCGGAGTCGGCCTGCCTGATGAGCGCGGTGAGGTCGCCGGTGCGGGACCGCAGCCCGCGGTCGACCGTCGCGTTCAGCGTGGCGCCGAGCCGCAGGTACAGGAAGAGACCGAGCGCGCCGAGCAGCAGCGCCATCACGACGGTGTACGTCAGGGTGACGCGTACCCGTGTCGGAATTCGGGCGAGCAAGGCCGGCGCGCGGGCCATCAGACCACAACTTATGGGGCTTGGATGAGAGCGCGATGAGGGGCGCGCCTCAGTGGTTGTCACCTGCCGAACAAGCGCGATAGCCGCTACTCAGGCAGAATATCCGGGTGTTGGATTGGTTACGTCCCGCTTCGAGAGCACTGCGCAAGACTCGCGCGGCTGGCCTGCTCGA
>JAWVFZ010000520.1:0-3643 GCA_033855555.1 Solirubrobacteraceae bacterium | reverse complement strand
ACGACCACCAGTTGACGGCGGTCGGGAGCGTGATCCTCGCCGTCCTGCTCGCGCTCGTCACCGACCGGACACTCGCCCGTCGCGGGCGCATGCTCGCGACGGCCGCGCTCGGCGGACGCCTCAGCCCCGTCGCAGACACGCGCCTGCGCTTCCTGCGCCGCCTGGTCGACGCGACGATCGTGGTCATCGGCGTAGCGATCGCGCTGTCGCAGTTCACGGCGCTGGACCGGATCGCCGGAACGGTCCTGGCCTCGAGCGCGATCGCCGCAGCGGTCATCGGCTTTGCTGCGCGCCAGACGCTGGCCAACGCGGTGGCGGGCGTGTTCCTGGCGATCACCCAGCCGCTTCGGATCGGCGACCTCGTCACGTTCGAGGGCGAGAGCGGCACCGTCGAGGACGTGCGCCTGACGTACACCTTCCTGCGCACGCCCGGGGACGCGCGCATCATCATTCCCAACGAGCGCCTCGCCGGCGGCATCCTGCACAACGACTCGATCGTCAGCGGCACGGTCGCCCTCGAGACCGCCTTCTGGCTGCCGCGCGACGCCGACGCCGACGCCGTCATCGAGGCGGTCGAGCGCGAGGTCCCGGGCACGCGGGTGACCGTGGCAGAAGTCGGCCACGAGGGGATCCGGCTCACGCTTGCGTCGGACGCCGTCGTGCCCGGCGACCGCGCCCGGCGCGAGTCGGAGCTTCGGGCCGCGGCCCTGCGGGCAGAAGCAGCCTTGGAGCTCGGCAGGCGCGCCGGGCGCGACGGCGAACCCCTACTCTGAGAGACCAATGTCCGCGCGCAGGGAACGCATGAGACGCCGCCGTCAGCGTGGCGGTGTAGGCCGGACGCTGGCGCTGATGTTCGGCGTCCTCGTGGCCTTTGCCTCGATCGGAGTCCTCGGCGCAGTCGGCTATGTCGTGTCGATCGCCAACGACGCGCCGGATCTGTCGACGATCAAGCCGAAGGACCAAGGCGCCAACTCGGTCGTGTATGCCGCCGACGGCAAGACGCGACTGGGCTTCATCACGTCGGACGTCCTGCGCAGTCCCGTCCCGTCGACGTCGATCCCACAGTCGATGAAGGATGCGACCGTCGCGATCGAGGACTCGCGCTTCTACAAGCACAAGGGCGTCGACTTCGAGGGCGTGATTCGCGCCGCGTTCAAGAACCTGCAGAGCAACGGCGACGTGCAGGGCGGCTCGACGCTGACGATGCAGCTCATCCGCAACCTCTACACGGGTGACCGCCGCCGGACCTTCTCGCGCAAGATCAAGGAAGCCAAGCTCGCCGAGGACCTCGAGAACATCCATCCCGGGCTGCGCGGCAAGCGCTGGATCCTCACCAAGTACCTCAACAACGTTCCGTACGGGACGGTCGGCGGCCAGACGGCGTACGGCATCCAGGCGGCGGCGCGCGTGTTCTTCGACAAGCCCGCCAGCGATCTGACGCTCCCCGAGTCCGCGCTGCTGGCCGGCCTGCCGCAGGCGCCGACGCTCGACAACCCCTTCCTCAACCCCCAGCGCGCGCTCAGCCGCCGCAACGAGGTGCTGCGCAAGATGGCCGACCAGGGCTACATCACGCAGTCGGAAGCCGACATCGCGATCGCGAGCAAGCTCGGCGCCAAGAAGACGAGCTACTACCGCACACATCGCGAGGGCTACTTCTTCGACTACGTCAAGCAGGAGCTGATCAAGACCTACGGCCCCGAGCTGGTCCGCAGGGGCGGCCTGCGCGTCTACACCACGATCAACCTCAAGTGGCAGAAGCTCGCGCGCGCGGCCATCGCCGGACGGCTCAACCAGCCGGGTGACCCGTCCGCGGCGCTGGTCTCGATCGACCCGCGCAACGGGCACATCCTCGCGATGGCCTCCTCGGCGAGCTACGGCAACTCGAAGTTCAACCTCGCCGCCCAGTCGCACCGCCAGCCCGGCTCGACGTTCAAGGTCATGACGCTGATGACGGCGCTGCGCCGTGGCGTCAATCCCTTGACCACGACGTATGTGTCCAAGCCCCTGAAGTTCTTCGACAAGGAGACCGGGACGCAGATCGACGTCCAGACCGACGACCACCGCTACGTCGGGCGCACGAACCTGTTCGAGGCGCTCGTGCGCTCGGACAACACCGTCTACCAGCAGCTCGACCTCGACATGGGCCCCACGAACGTCACGAAGACCGCGCACGACATGGGCATCACGAGCCACCTCGACTCCTACCCGGCGGAGGGCCTGGGCGGCCTGAAGCGGGGGGTCTCGCCGCTGGAGATGGCCAACGCCTACGCGACGATCGCCTCGGGCGGCATGCGCAACCGGGCGGTCGGGATAACGAAGGTCGTCATGGCCAGCGGCAAGGTTGACACGACGCACTGGAAGCCCAAGCGCACCAAGGTCTTCACCGACGGCCAGACCTACGAGGCGATCAAGGCGATGGAGGCCAACGCACAGCGGGGCACGGGCACGGCCTCGCAGTTCGGCTGCAGCTCCGTGGCGGGCAAGACAGGCACGACCACCTCGTTCACCGACGCATGGTTCGACGGCATGGTCCCCGGCCTCGCGACCGCCGTGTGGGTCGGCTACCCGAAGACCACGACCTCGATGACGTCCGTGCACGGCATCGAGGTCTTCGGCGGCACCTTCCCCGCCCAGATCTGGCACGACTTCATGCAGCAGGTGGTCAAGAAGTGCGACCCCTGGCCCCAGCCCAAGGTCCCGTTCGTGTCCCAGCCGTTCTTCGGCCGCTACTCGTCGACCGGCGCGCCGGGCGGCGGTGTCGACACGTCGACCGTCCCGCAGGGCGCGCCCTCCCCGCAGACGACGACGCCGCAGAACGGCACCGGTGTCGGAACGACCCCGTCGGGAGGGCAGAGTTACCCGCCGGACCAGTATGCGTCGCCGCCGCAGCAGGCGCCCCCCGGCCAGACGCCCCCGGCCGGGCAGGGCGGCGGCACAGGCGCCCCGCCCGCGGGCAACGGGACAGGGTAGGCTCACCGCCGTATGGCGAAAGAAGAAAAGGTCGAGTTCGAGGGCGAGGTCGTCGAGGCCCTGCCAAACGCGATGTTCCGCGTCAAGCTCGACAACGATCACGAGGTGCTCGGGCACGTCGCGGGCAAGATGCGGCGCTTCCGCATCCGCATCCTCCCGGGCGACCGCGTCCGCGTCGAGGTCTCGCCCTACGACCTGAGCCGCGCCCGGATCGTCTACCGCCACCGATAGGCGGGGGTTGGGGACATTGCCCGAGCGCGCGCTGATCGCCGCGTTCGAAGGTCTCCTGGTCAACCGGTCGGATCGTGTCGTGCGCTGGGTCGGCGACGACGCCGCGGTCGTGCGCTCGCGGCCGCTGCAGGTCACGAGCGTCGACACGATGGTCGACGGCGTGCACTTTCGCCTCGACCATCCCCACGTCCATCCCGCCGACGCCGGGTGGCGCGCGCTCGCCGGGGCGCTCTCGGACATCGCGGCGATGGGTGCCGATGCCGGGGAAGCGTACGTCTCGATGGGCATCCCGGACGGCCTGGGCCGGGAAGCCGCTGTGCAATGCGTCTTGGGAATGGAACAGCTGGCCGAAGAGACGGGCGTGACCGTGTGCGGCGGCGATGTCACGCGAGCGCCGGCGCTGACGCTGTCGATCACCGTTGTCGGCTGGGCCGACGACGAG
>JAWVFZ010000519.1:0-3248 GCA_033855555.1 Solirubrobacteraceae bacterium | reverse complement strand
AACGCGCGCACAGGTGAACATCGGAGTGAAGAGGTCGGGCGGCACGTTGGCGTAGTCGAGCACGACGGCGGACCAGAACTCGACGTTCGTGGCCAGCACGCGGTCGGGCCGGCGCGCCTTCAGCTCGGCCAGCGCGGCCTGCTCGAGCGCCTCAGCGACCTCGAAGCGGGTGGACCCGAGCTCCCGCGCGGTGCGCCGCAGCACCCGGGCGCGCGGGTCCTCGGCGCGGTAGACGCGGTGGCCGAACCCCATGAGCCGCTCGCCGCGGTCCAGCAGGTTCTTGACGTAGTTCTCGGCGTCGCCCTCGCGCTCGACATCGTCGAGCATCTTCAGCACGCGTGAGGGAGCGCCGCCGTGCAGCGGGCCGCTCAGCGCGCCGACCGCGCCGCTCAGCGCAGCTGCGACGTCCGCGCCGGTGGAGGCGATCACGCGGGCGGTGAACGTCGACGCGTTCATGCCGTGCTCGGCCGCCGAGATCCAGTAGGCGTCGATCGCCTTGACGTGATCGGGGTTGGCCTCGCCGCGCCAGCGGATGAGGAAGCGCTCGGGGATCGAGGTGGCCTCGTCGACGAGGCGCTGCGGCACCGGCGGCGCCCCCGTGCCGCGCGCCGATTGCGCGACGAAGCTCAACGCCATGACCGATGCGCGCGCGAGGTCGCTGCGCGCCTGCTCGTCATCGATGTCGATGAGCGAGTGCATGCCCCACTCCGGAGCGAGCATCGCCAGGCAGCTCTGCACGTCCACGCGCGGATCGCCGGAGCGGACCGTCAGGGGCCACGGCTCGGCCGGCGGCAGACCGGGTTCCAGCGTGCCGTCGACGAGCAAGCCCCACACCTGCTCGTAGTGGATGTTTCCGACGAGCTCCTCGATGTCGACGCCGCGGTAGCGCAGCGCGCCGCCTTCCTTGTCGGGCTCGGCGATCTCTGTGGCGAAAGCGACGACCCCTTCGAGGCCGGACTGGACGTCAGAGACGTCGGGGACTGTGGCGGTCATGGCGGAAGCGTTGCAGGTTAGGCTGGGCGGGTGCTGAGCGCCGCGACATGGCTGCGCCAGGCGGGGCCCGCGTAATCTCCCCTCGCATGTCCGACGCTACGGCCGCGGCCGACCTCCTCTTCCGTCCCGTCACCGAGCTCGCCGCGCGCGTGCGCTCGGGTGAGATCACCGCGCGCGAACTCGTACAGGCATCGCTTGATCGCATCGACGAGGTCAACCCGAAGGTCAATGCGTTCGTCGACGTGTTCGGCGAGGAGGCGCTCGCCGAGGCCGACGGCATCGGCCCCGACGACCCGCGGCCCTTTGCCGGCGTGCCGATCGCGATCAAGAACAACCGCGCCGTCGCCGGCAAGCGGCTCACCTTCGCCGCCGAGTTCGCGGGTGACCTCACGCCCCCCCACGACCACAACGTCGCCCGCCGGCTGCGTGACGCGGGCTTCGTGATCGTCGGGACCTCGACCCTGCCCGAGTGGGGCATCCTGCCCGTCACCGACACCACGCGGTTCGGAACCACGAACAACCCGTGGGATCTGTCGCGCACCCCAGGAGGGTCCAGCGGCGGCAGCGGAGCGGCCGTGGCGGCCGGCATGGTGCCGATCGCCCACGGCAACGACGGCGGCGGCTCGACGCGGATCCCCGCCGCCTGCTGCGGCCTGGTGGGCCTCAAGCCCCAGCGCGGGCGCATCTCGCTGGCGCCCGACGTCGGCTACAACTACCTCGTGCAGGACGGGGTGCTGTCGCGCACCGTCGCGGAGACCGCCGAGCTGCTCGACCTCCTCGCCGGCTACGAGCTAGGCGACGCCGCGTGGGCCGCGCCGCCGAACGAGGCCTTCGCCGTGCAGGCCCAGCGCACGCCCGGTCGCGCCCGGATCGCGCTGACGACGCTGTCGCCGGTTCCGGACGCGGAGGTCGACCCCGTCTGCGCGAAAGCCGCCCGGGACGCGGCCGAGTTGCTGGCGTCGCTCGGCCACGAGATCGTCGAGGTCGACCCGCCGTGGCAGGAGGCGACGCTGATCGACACGTTCACGGCGGTGTTCGGGCCGATGGTCGCCTCACAGTGCACGTTCATCGAGATGATCAACGGGCGCCCCGCGACAGCCGACGACATGGAGCCGTTGAGCTGGGCCCTCTTCGAGGTCGCCCGCGCGATCACCGCTCCCCAGGCCGACTTCAGCACCACGATGTGCCAGGCATTCGGACGCCAGCTCATCACCTGGATGGCCGACTACGACTTCGTCATCACGCCGGCCCTGGCCGAGGCGCCGCTCCAGCATGGCGTCGTCGATCCGCGCTCCTCGGACCCGCTCGCCGACTTCGCGCGCTCCAGCCGCTTCACGCCGTTCCTGGCCGGCATGAACATCACCGGCTCGCCGGCGATCTCGCTCCCGCTCTACCACCGCGACGACCTCGACCTGCCGGTCGGGGTGCAGATCATCGGCCAGCCGGAGGGCGAGGGCGAGCTGCTGGCACTGTCGGCGCAGCTCGAGGCCGCGCTGCCGTGGGCGGAGCGCCGGGCGCAGGTGTAGGGGGCCGGGCCAGAAGTCGAGGGCATGACTGAGGGATGTTGCGCTGAGCGAGACATCTGTCGCCCATGCGCCCACGGCGACAGGCTTCTTTCCCTCGATGCAAGCAAGCGCCAACCGGCCGCGAGCGTGCCGCGAGACAACTAGGGCGCGTCAAGCACCGCAGCCATGTGCCGCGGCCGCACGCCGAGGGTCTCGGCGTCGGCGGAGCCCTCCGCGGCGAGCATCGAGACCTCCATCAGCTCGGCCTCGTCCCAGGTCGCCGGCGCCTTGGACTTCATCAGCGCCTCCACGAACCGCAGGGTGCGCGAGACGATCGGGGTCGGGACGTGCACGATCGGCCGGTGGCGGTGCTGCGCGCGCAGGGCGAGCTCCACGATCTCCCGGTGCGACAGCGTCTCGGGTCCGGCGAGCTCGTAGCGCTCGCGCGCCCCGTCGCCGGCGTCCAGTGCGGCGACGACGCAGTCGGCGACGTCGTGGGCCCAGATCGGTTCGTACATCGCCTTGCCCGACCCGCTGATCGGCATCACCGGCAGGAGCGCCATCCGGTTGAGCAGCGTCATGTACGAGTCGCCCGGCGCGTAGACGATGCTCGGGGCGAAGACCGTGTGGGCCAGCGAGGAATCGCGCACCGCCTCCTCGGCGAGCGCCTTTGCGCGCAGGAAGCGAGTGCGGTTGTGCGCGCTGGCCGAGAGCGCCGAGAAGAAGACGAAGCGCTCGACGCCGGCGCGC
>JAWVFZ010000518.1:0-3475 GCA_033855555.1 Solirubrobacteraceae bacterium | reverse complement strand
GCCATCGCGATCATCACGCGCTGGCGCAGCCCGCCCGACAGCTCGTGCGGGTAGGCGCGCGCCTTGACCGCAGGCTCGGGGATGCCGGTGGCGGCCAGCAGCGCGACGACGTCGGCGCCTTCGCCCGCGGCCTCCGCGACCTGGCGCCCGACGCGCATCGAAGGGTTCAGCGAGCTCATCGGGTCCTGGAAGACCGCGCCGATGTAGGCGCCGCGCCGCGCGCGCCGCGCGGGCTCCGAAGCCGTGACCATGTCCTCGCCGTCCAGGCGAACGCTGCCGCTCACCACCGGATGCGCCTCGCGCGGCAGCAGGCCCAGGGCGGTGAGGCCCAGCACGCTCTTGCCCGAGCCCGACTCGCCGACGAGCCCCACGATCTCGCCGGGGCGGATCTGCAGCGTGGCCCCGCGCAGCGCGTGGACGTCGCCGTCCGGCGTGCCGAACGTGACGTGCAGATCCTGCGCGTCGAGGACGGGAACGCCGCTCACGCGGCGACCCCGGCGGGCGCAAGCGCGGCGAACGCCTCGAGCACCTCGTCGGTGGTGCACCAGCAGTCGCGCTGCAGGTAGCGCATGGCGCGCAGCGAGGCGTCGTGCGCCTCGACCGACGAGCCGCCGACGCAGTCGGTCACGACGCGCAGGTGGTAGTCGTGCTGGTGGGCGTCGGCGAACGTGTAGTGCACGCAGACGTCGGTGAGCGCGCCGACGAGCACGAGCGTCTCGACCCGCAGCGACTTGAGTACAAGCTCCAGCTCGGTGGCGAAGAACGCCGAGTAGCGGCGCTTGGGGATGTGGTACTCGTCGGGCAGCGGCTCCAGCCCGGTCGCGAGCTCGGTGGCCTCGTCGCCCTCCAGGCAGTGCACGGTCTCGGTGCCGTCGAGCTCGCGCCCGAAGTCCACGAGCGTGCGCTTGTGGACCTCCTGGATGAAGACGGGCGGGATGCCCGCCGCGCGCGCCGCTGCGACGAGCCGTCGCGTCAGCTCCACACGCTCCGGGCCGCCCGCCATGAGTGGGATGCCGAAGTCGCCCTCGCCCTCCGACGCCTTCTGCACATCGATGACGATGAGCGCCGCCTTGCCGATCAGTTGCACGTCGAAAACCCCTCCAAAAAAGCGAAAGGCCCAGGAGATCGCGAAATCTCCCGGGCTTTTATCCCTCCGTGTGGGCGCGGCTATGTGAGGTGCCGGCCTGCCCTCTCGGACCAGTCCTGCCTCTGTCGGCAGCGGAACCCTAGGGCGAGGCTCACTGTATGGACGCCCCTATGGGCGCTCCATGGATCGCGGGCCAAAGATCGTCCAGCGATCTTGTACCGGCGGTCGAACCACGCGGCCACCGCGCGGCCCTACCGTGGGCGCGTGCTCTACCGACGCATCATCAGCGAGTCCGTGCGAGTCCAGTCGGCGCCGGCGGCGCCGCGCGGAACGAGCCTGCTGGCGGGCCTCATCGCTCGCCTGCGGCTGCAGCTGCGGGCGTAGCCGGCGGTCGGTGGCGCGCAGCGCGATTCGTCTGGTCGGCTTGGCGTGGGTTGCTTGCGGGTGAGGCTGAACCCGACACACCCCCGGCGAAGCGCCGATCACCCCGGACGTGGGCCCTCTAACTCTCGGATAGCGCGCACAAGAGGGCCCAGAGTCCTCGGCGGCGCCGGACCGCCTTCTCCCTCAATGACCAGACCACGCCCCGCACACCGCGCACGCCCGGACTGAACTACCCGCAGCCCGCCACGCGCCGGCGCACGACGACCGTCCGCCCACCAGACGTGCGAACGCGCATCCGCACGGTGAACGCCTTGCGCGACGGGCGGCGCACGACCGCGCGGCGCAGGTTGCGCCCGCGCGTGCGCCTGACGTGCATCCCTGAGACCGCGACGTTGCGCTCGCCCTTCACGCGCGGGAGCTTCAGCGCAACCGTCTTCGCGCAGCGCTTCGCCTTCACCGGCGCACAGTCGATCTGCAGGTCGAGCGGGCCGTCGCTGGTCACGTCGAGCTGCGGCGCGCACGACAGCCGCGCGCGGCGCGCGTCCACCACCGCCTTCGCGACGTTCGTCGCCTTGACGACGAGCCAGTCTGCGGCCGGCGTCGCCGGCGCGTCGCCCCACGTCTGCTCGCGGCGCACGAACGGCATCGGCCCGTGCGCGCCGCCGTCGAGCGTTCCGCCGGAGGGCGACTGCGGCGTCGCCGCCGGATCGCCCACGCCGAACGCCTCCGAGCGTGCGTCGATCGTGCCGACCGCCTTGCCGTCACGCGCGGTGAGGCCCGACAGCCAGTAGGCGTGGTCGCCGACGGCGCCCGCCTCGGCGTTGTCCTCGGAGCCGTCCACGACATAGGTCACATGCGGCGGCGCCAGGTCCACGCGATGGTCGCCGAGGAACTCCGCGCCCGGCAGGTACCAGTCGTTGGTCGCCAGCGTCAGGTGGTCGGAGTCGACGAAGAGGTTCTCCGCGTAGCGCAGGCCGGCGGCCTCCACCGCCGCGCGCGCGGTCTCGCTCGTCTGGATGTTCACGAGCTCGTCCGCGGTCGCGTTCCACAACAGCAGCGGCGTGTTGCGCAGCGAGGCGAGCTGGTCGTCGACGCTGCCCGGCGCGCCCACGACCGAGAAGCCGCGCGCGAACAGGTCCGGCCAGCGCGCGAGCAGCCGGTAGGTGCCGAAGCCGCCCATCGAGTAGCCGCTGACGTCCACCAGCGACGGGTCGACCTTGTAGTGGCGCGCGACGTCGGCCCAGACCTCGAACGTGTCGGCCTCCGGTATGCCCGCATAGAAGCCGTCGGGCCCGCGGCCGTTGGGCGTCGCGACCAGCGAGCCGGGCGCGCGGTCGCCGAGCTGCGACTCGTTGCGGCTTGCGGCGTACTGGTTGTAGTTGGCCGAGAGCGAGTGCAGCAGCAGCGTCAGGCCGTAGCCGCCGGCCGGCTCGCTCTTCGGCACGTACAGCGTGTAGGGCTGCAGCTGGCCCATGAAGCGCCCGAGGCACTTCGCTCCGGTGCCGGAGTTCGAGGTCAGCGTGAAGCAGACCTGCGACGGGTCCATGCCCTGGCCGAACTGGTGGCCGCTGGCGAGGATGCGGTTCAGCGGCCCGGTCTGCGGCACGCCGCTGTCGTCGGCGGTCTTCGCCGCGAGCTTGGCGAAGTCCACCTCGGCGCTGAACGGCGACACGTCGCCGAGCGCGAGCTGCTCGGACTGCTGGCGCTCGCGCCACCACGGCGCCTCGACCGCCGCGCCTGCTGCGGCGTCGGCGATCGTCAGGCCGCCGCCCGCAAGCGAGATGTCCGGCCACGGCTCGTTGAAGCGCGGACCGACGTTCACGATCGCGGCGCCGCCCGGCGAGCCGCCGCCCGGCGTCGTCGCCGAGCGCGGGCCGGGGGAGGGGGCGAGGTACTTGCCCGCCGTGGCATCCCAGAGCCCGACGCCGATCGTCATGCGCACCTTGCTCGTCCCCGGATCCCAGGCCGCGTGCGGCACGCGCACGTCGATCTGACGCCGCGACA
>JAWVFZ010000517.1:0-6926 GCA_033855555.1 Solirubrobacteraceae bacterium | reverse complement strand
AGTCCACGGACATCGAGATCCACGCACGCGAGATCATCAAGACGCGGGCGCGGATCGACGAGATCTACGCCAAGCACACGGGCAGGCCGGTCGAGGAGGTCCACAGGGACATGGAGCGCGACCGCTTCTTCAAGCCCGAAGAGGCCGTCGAGTACGGCCTCATCGACGCGGTCATCGCGAAGCACTAGCGACTCTGGCCCGCGCGGCGCTTGCGTAACGAAAACCCCCGTCACGGTGGGTTTTGTTACCGGCGCACCGCGCCGCCCGGATCAAGCCACCGCGATTGGCTCGCCGCTTTTTCACCCGAAAGCAACCCACGCCCAGCCCGCCCCAGCAAACCGCGCTGGGCTCCTCACAAAGCCCCTACCCCACCGCGTGCTCGATCGAGCCGAGCTGCTCGATCTCGATGCGCACGACGTCGCCGGAGGCGAGGAACTGGGGCGGGTCCAGCGCCATGCCGACGCCGCTCGGCGTGCCGGTGAGGATCAGGTCGCCGGGCTCCAGCGTGCAGGTCTCGCGTAGGAACGCGACGAGGCTCGGGATGTCGAAGATCAGGTTCGCCGTCGTGGAATCCTGGCGCAGCTCGCCGTTGACCCAGGTGCGCAGCGCGAGCGCGTGCGGGTCGGGCACCTCGTCGGCGGTCGTGATCCACGGGCCGTACGGGCAGGAGCCGTCGAAGCCCTTGGCGCGCGTCCACTGCGGCTCGCGCTTCTGCAGGTCGCGCGCCGAGACGTCGTCGGCGACCGCGTAGCCCGCGACCTCGCCGTCGGCGCCCATGACGACCGCGAGCTCGCCCTCGTAGTCGAGCCGGCGGATCACCGCCGGCGGCCGCAGCGGTGCGTTCGGGGCGGCGACGGAGCTCGGCAGCTTCATGAACACGATTGGCGCCTCGGGCAGGTCGCTGCCGGTTTCCTTCGCGTGATCGGAGTAGTTCAGCCCGATCCCGAAGATCGCCCGCGGCCGCGCGACCGGCGCCAGCAACTCCACCTCGTCGAGCGCGAACGCGTCGCCGCTCGCCGGGCTGCGGTCACCCGAAGCGAGGCGGCCGAGCACGGTCGTGCCGTCGGCAAAGGCGACGATGGTGTCCCCGCGGACCTCTCCGGCGAGCGAAGGGCCGCCGGCGGGCGGGACGAAGGTGGTCAGGCGCATAGGGGTCAAGTCTTTCATTGCCACATTCGAAAGCGTTCGGTGCCCACATGTGGCAACAAAAGACTTGACCCCGCGCCCACATTCGAAAGCGTTCGGTGCCCACATGTGGCAACAAAAGACTTGACCCCGCGGGTAGCCTGCCGCCGGGTGTCCGCCCTGACCTCTCGCGAACGGCTCGTCCTCGGCGTGATCGTGCTCTTCACGGCCTTCGCGGGCATCGCCCGCTACGGCGGCGCGGCGCCGCTGCTCGCGTTCGGGGCGGCGACGGTCGCCCTCGCCGGGCTGGCCTACGTCGTGTCGTTCGCCACCGAGCAGGTCGGCGAGCGCTTCGGCCCGTCGGTCACGGGACTGCTGCAGTCGACGCTGGGCAACCTGCCCGAGCTGTTCATCGTGATCTTCGCGCTGAAGGCCGGGCAGACGGTGGTGGCGCAGACCTCGATCATCGGGTCGCTGTTCGCCAATGCGCTGCTCGTGCTCGGCATCGTGATCATCGTGGGTGCCAACAGCGCCGAGGGCGACACCATGCGCTTCAACAAGCGCCTGCCCAACGACACGGCGACGTTGCTGATGGTCACCGTCTTCATCATCGTCATCGTGGGGCTCAGCCTCTCCTCGGGCGACAAGGCGAGCCACCACGTCCAGGGCATCAGCACGATCGCGGCGATCTGCCTGCTCGCGGTCTACGCCGCCTGGGTCATCCCCTACGCCCGCCGCGACACCGCTGGGACCTCGACGCACGGGCCGCGGATCCCGCTGCCGGTCTCGCTCGCCCTCCTGGGCATCGCCGGCGTCGGCAGCGCGTTCGTGAGCGATTGGTTCATCCATGCGCTGCAGCCGGCGATCACGAAGGTGGGCGTCAGCCAGGCGTTCGCCGGCCTGGTCGTCGTGGCTATCGCGGGCAACGCGGTGGAGAACGCCACCGGCGTCGTGCTCGCCCGCAAGGGCCAGTACGACCTCGCCGTCTCGGTGGTGAAGAACTCGGTCGCGCAGATCGCTGCGTTCCTCTTCCCGGTCCTCGTCCTCGTGTCGCTGCTCTTCAGCCACAACCTGACGTTCGCGCTGGACCCGGTCTATGTCGGTGCGCTGGCGCTGACCGCGCTGAGCGTCTGGCAGATCACCGGCGACGGCGAGGCGGTTGCATTCGAGGGCTGGGCCCTCGTGGCCATCTACGTCATCCTCGCCGCCCTGACGCTTTACGAGTAGCTGCGCGCCAGACTTCGGGTGTGCGCGCTCGTCATCTGCTGATCGCGGTCGCCGCGGGCCTGGCGCTCGCCGATGCGTCGGTGGTCACGCTGGCCCTGCCGGACCTGCTCGTCGACCTTCACACGACCGTCGAGGGCGTCGCAGCGGTCATCGGCGTCTATACCGTCGTGCTCGCGGTGGCGTTGATCCCTGCCGAGCACGCGATGCGGCGGGCGGGCGCCGCAAGGACCGGCGCCACCGGGCTTGCGATCTTCGCCGCGGCGTCGCTGGCGTGCGCAAGTGCCGGATCGCTGGGCGTGCTGCTCGTGGCGCGCGGCGTGCAAGCCGCCGGTGGCGCCGCTGCGCTGGTCGCGGCCTTCTCGCTCCTGGCGGCGGGCCGCGACGCACGCCGGCTGTGGCTTGCCGCCGCGGGCCTCGCGTGCGCGATCGGGCCGGCGCTCGGCGGCGCCCTCACGCAGGCGTTCGACTGGCGCGCGATCTTCCTCGTCCAGGCGCCGGTCGGCGCGCTCGCGGCGGTGGCGTGCCTGAGAGAGGGAGGCGCCGCCGTGGGTCCGGCAGTCGGCGGCGTGCGCGGGCGCTTCGCGGCCCGCCCTGCGCTTGCGCTCGCGTTGCTGTCGGCGGCACTGAGCGCCGTCCTGTTCCTGCTCGTGCTGTTGCTCGTCGCCGGCTGGTCGGTTGCGCCGCTGCGCGCCGCGGTGGCGGTGACGGTCATCCCGATCGGCGCGATCGCCGGCTCGCGGATCGGCGGGCCGCTCGAGCGCCGGGCGGCGGCGGGCTGTCTGCTGGTCGGCGGTGGGGTCCTGGCGCTGGCGCTGCTTCCGCAAGCCCGGCTCGGTTGGACGGTGCTCCCGCAGGCGCTCGCGGGTGTGGGCATGGGCCTCGCCCTGCCCTCGCTCGCCGGCGGGCTTCTGCCCGAGCGCGACAGCGCCGACGCCGCGCGGCTGCTGACGCTGCGCCACCTCGGCATCGCCGCGGCCCTGGCGATCCTGGCGCCGGTGGTCGCCCACGACCTTGACGCTTCCACCTTCCGCGCCCGCGAGCGCGGCGTCGCGCTCGTCCTGGACGCGCCGCTCCCGCCGCAGAGCAAGCTCGAGCTCGCGCCCGCCTTGCTGAAGGGCGTCGACTCCAATAACCCGCGCGCCGGCCTGCGGGCGGCCGTCGCCGCGCAGCGCTCGAACATCGACCCCCAGGACAGGCCCGCCTACGACCGCCTCGGCCAGCGCGCCGACGACACGCTGACCTCCGCCGTCGGCGACGCATTCCGGACGGCGTTCATCGTGACGGGCGCACTCGCCCTGCTCGCCGCGTTCCTGCTCGTCCTCCCTCCCCCGGCGGTCGCGCTCGGCGCCGCCGCCGCGACGCTGGTCGCCTACGCGCTCCTGCACGCGAGCCTCGCGCCCGCCCCCGTCCGCTTGCAGGATCCGTGCAAGCCCCGCGACCTTCCCGGCACCGGCGGGCTCAGCGGCTTCTTGCAGGACCGGGGGCTCGAGCTGCTGGACGCGACCGCGTGTCGCCTGCACGCGTCGCGCGAGGAGCTCGTGCTCGCACTCGCCGACGAAGCGGACCGCCGTCGCTTCATCGAGCGCCACGGGGTCGACCCGCGCTCGCTGGGAAGCGTGCTCGGCGGGTTGCTCGGCGGTTGAGACCCATCTGACACTGACAAGACGGGGGTTCGCCCTGATCCTCGATGGATGCTTCGCACCCCGGTCCTGCTGATTCTCGCTGCGCTCGTACTGGCCTCGCCCGCCGCAGCGGCTACGACGATCGTGCCGGACCGGTTCGATGATCCGCTCCCCGTGGGGACGAGCTGCGCGCCGGGCCACCCAACGGGCACCTGCACGCTGCGCGCCGCCGTCGCGGCTGGCGCGAATGGCGACACGGTCGCGCTGGCCGCGGGCGAGTACGCGCTCGAACAGGGGCAGTTGCAGGTCACGACCGACATCACCATCACCGGCTCGGGCCCCGCGGCGACCACGATCCGGCAGCTGACCGTGGGCAAGCGGGTCATGGAGTTCGACCCGCTCGTCACGGGCGCCATGCAGGGGCTCACGATCACCGGTGGGAACATCGTCGGCGGCCCGGGCGCCAACGGCTCGCTCGCAACTCCCGTCGGGGCCGATGGCGGCAGCGCGTATGGCTCCGCGATCAATGCGCGAGGCACGCTCCTCACGCTCACCCTCGTGACCATCGTCGGCAACAGCTCCACGGGTGGCAAGGGCGGCAACGGCTTCACCCCGGCGAGCGGCGTGGGCGCCAAGGGCGGCAACGGGGGCTTCGCCGCCAGCTCCGCCATCCAGTCGTCCGGCCATGTGAACCTCGACCGCGTCACGGTCGCCGGCAACATCGCCCACGGAGGCGACGGCGGGACCGGGGCCAGCGGCACCGGTTCGAATCCGGGCGGCGCCGGGGGCCAGGGCGGCCCCGGCAGCGGCGCGATCGAGGGCGGCTCCGCCATGGTGCTCGTGGTCCGCAACAGCACGATCTCGGGCAACACCGGGTTTGCCGGCGCCGGCGGCCACGGCGGCAGCGGCGGGATGTCCGGCAATGGCGGCAACGGCGGCCGCAGCGTCCGCGGCTCGGGTGGAGCGATCTCGTCCAACGGCGATGTCACGCTCGTCAACACCACGGTCACGGCGAACGAGGTCCACGGCGGCGCCGGTGGAGTGGGCGGCGCCGGGGGCATCGCCAGCACGGGCGGCGACGGCGGCTTCGCCGAGGCCGGCGTCGGAGGCGGCGTCGCCCTTTTCAACGGCGCCGCTGGGCACTTCGCATCGGCAACCCTCGTCGCCAACGGTGCATTCCCGGGCCCAGGCGGGGGCGGAGGCGCCGGCGGATCCGTGCCGGGGGCGACCGGCGCGACCTCCTCCTCTGAGGGGGGCAACGTCCTGGCCTACAGCAGCACGCTCGACATTCGCGACTCGGTCATCGCGGGCGGCGTCGGCACCCCCTCGTGGAGCAACTGCTCGGTCGGCGCCGGCAGCGGCACCGTCGTCACGAGCCAGGGCTACAACGTCGAAGACCTTGACCAGTGCATCCCGGTCCCGGACGTCAGCGACAGCCAGGATCTCGATCCGTTGCTTGGCCCGCTGCAGGACAATGGCGGCCCGACGACGACGATGGCGCCGCTCTCCGGCAGCCCGCTGATCGACGGCGGCCCGGCCACGTGTTTGGACGCCGCCTCCGTGGCGCTCACCACAGACCAGCGCGGCGCGCCGCGCGGGACACCGTGCGACATCGGTGCCTACGAGGCGGTCGCGCCAACGGCGACGGCGCCGCCCTCGATCACCGGCACGCCGCTCGCCGGCGAGACCCTCACCTGCCAGCCCGGGACGTTCGGCGGCGATGGCCCGCAGACGACGGAGACGGTCTGGCTGCGCGACGGCCAGCAGGCGGCCGCCGGGAGCCAGTACGCGATCCCCGCCGCCGATGTCGGGCACACGCTCGCGTGCCGAATGACGGCGACGAATGCCTACGGCAGCGCGTCGTCCGACAGCGCCGGGGTCCCGGTCAATGCCGCGCCCACCCCGCCAGTCGTCGTCCCCGCCGGCGGCGCGGTCGCCATCGCCAAGCTCTCCAGGTTCAAGATCAGCCCCAAGAAGCTGCATGGCGCCACCAAGGCCAAGGTGACGTTCACGCTGAGCGCCCCGGCCAAGGTCGCGTTCACGCTCTGCCGCCGCAGCGGGAAGAAGTGCAATCGGGTGACGAAGGGCGCGCCGAAGGCGCTGGCCGGCAAGAAGGGCGCCAACACCGTGCGGCTCAAGGCCAAGGGGCTCAAGCGCGCGCGCTATCGCCTGAGCGCGAAGCCGGCCGGCGGCAAGGCCGCTCAGATCGCGCTCCAGGTGGTGCGGTAGCCGAGGGTCTCCCCCAGGCGCCTGGCGTCCTCGATCAGCGTGGCGCGCAGCTTGCCGCCATGCAGCGCCGCAGCGGGGTGGTACAGCGGGAAGAGCTCGTGGCCGCCCGCCTGCAGCGGGTGGCCGTGCACGTCGGCGATCTTTGCGTTCCTGTCGAAGCGCGCGAGCGCGTGGCGCCCCAGCGGGACGATCAGCTCAGGCTGGATCACGGCGAGCTGCGCCTGCAGCCACGGCCACGAATGGGCGACCTCGTCGGCTCGCGGATCACGGTTGCCGGGCGGGCGCGCCTTGAGGATGTTGGTGATGAACACGTCCTCGCGTGCCAGCCCCGCCTCGCCCAGCAGCGTGGTCAGGAACGTTCCCGAGGCACCGACGAAGGGCCTGCCAAGCGCGTCCTCCTTGGCGCCCGGCGCCTCGCCGACGAGCACCACGCGGGCGTCGGGATCGCCCTCGCCAGGCACGAAGTTCGCGCACGTCTCGCATGGCTCGAAGCCACATGGCAGGTGGCCGCGGATCTCCTCGGCGATCGCGTCCAACAGGGCGCGCCTGCTCACTCGCGGAAGAGCTCCCAGTAGGCGCGCGCAACCATTCGCCGCGTGTACGGGTTGGTCTCTTCCGGGAGCGCCTGGTGTCCGAACCAGCGCGCCTCGGCAATCTCGGCCTCGTCGAGCACCAGCGGCTCGCCGTCGACGTCCGTGGTGAGGGCATGGATCGTGTCGCGCT
>JAWVFZ010000516.1:0-3341 GCA_033855555.1 Solirubrobacteraceae bacterium | reverse complement strand
AGCCGCTCGTACTGCTCGGGCGGCAGTTCGCCCGCGGGAAGATCGACCTCGGCCCAGCGCACCGTTGCCCCGGCGCGCGCGGCGGCCTGGACCCACGGCCGCACGTTCGCGTCGTGATCGAGCCGCGAGACGACGACCTCGTCGCCCGGCTTCCAGGTGGATGCAAGCGTCGCGGCGAAGCGATACGTCAACGTCGTCATGTTGGGCCCGAGCACGACGCCCTCCGGCCGTCCGCCGATCAGGTCCGCCACCGCAGCGCGGCATGCCGCGACGATCTCGCCCGAGCGCGCGCTGGCGGGAAAGGCGCCGCCGACGTTCCCCAGGCCCTCCCGGTAGGCCCCGGCAATTGCGTCGATCACGGCGGTCGGAACCTGCGTCCCAGCGGCGCCGTCGAGGTAGGCGTAGCCGTCGGCAAGGGCGGGATACGCGTTGCGGATGCGGGTGAAGTCGAACACGCACCGCACCCTAAAGCGCGACGCGACCATCTCGATGCCACGGTGACTTGAGGCGGTTTCCGTGCCGGTGCCTCGGGTACGCCCAGCCAACCCCGAGCAAGGAGCGCGAGATGACTGCGACAGTCGAGCAGACGATCGAGGTGCAGGTGCCGATCGAGACGGTCTACAACCAGTGGACCCAGTTCGAGGAGTTCCCCCGTTTCATGGAGGGGGTCGAGGAAGTCAGGCAACTGGATGACCGCCGGCTTCACTGGGTCGCTGAGTTCGGCGGTGAGCGTCATGAGTGGGATGCAGAGATCGTTGAGCAGCACCCGGAGGAGCGCGTCGCCTGGCGCAACATCGACGGTAAGGACAATGCGGGCGTCGTCACCTTCCACAAGGTCGACGACGGCACCACCCGCGTCGCCGTGCAGATGGACTTCGTGCCGGAGGGGCTCAAGGAGAAGCTTGGCGGCGCGCTCGGTTTCGCCGACCGTCGCGTGAAGGGCGACCTCGAGCGGTTCAAGGAGTTCGTCGAGGCGCGCGGCCAGGAGACCGGCGCGTGGCGCGGGGAAGTTCCCCGCGAAGGCTGATCGGAATGACGGACGGGACGTGCGTGGTGGACGGCGTCTGCGAGGTGACGCTCGAGACCAGCGACCGGTCGGCATTGGAGGCGTTCTACACGTCGGCGCTTGGGCTGCAGGTGCTCTCTCGCGATGCCGACCGGACGTGTGAGGACCCGGCCGGCAACGTGCTCGAGCTGTGGGACTTCTTCCAGCGAGGCGAGGGCACCGGCGCCGTCGACGCCCTTGCCTTGCCGAGCGGCTAGACGCACCGGTGCCGCTCGGCGACAACGCCTACGCGTGTGATGCCCAGCAGAAACTTGGGGTTCGCCGTGAAGGTGGTGGGAGAGCCCGGGTTGCCGTCGCACGACACCCGCCGCTGGCAGTCGAAGCCGCACCTGAGCGTCTCGCTCGAGCGGCTGCGCGGGATCCTCGACTACCTCGCACGCGTGGATATCGGCATGTATCGCCTGTCCTCCGCGCTCGTGCCGTACGGCACCCATCCCGATCTGCCGGAGTTCCACCGACAGCTCGAGGACTGCGCCGCGCAGCTCGCGGAGTTGGGCTCCCACGCAAACGAGCTCGGGGTGCGCCTGTCCAGCCATCCGGGTCAATACGTCGTCCTGAATTCGGCTTCAGAGAGAGTCAGCGAAGCGGCGGCGAGGGACCTGGAGTTACAGGCGCGGCTGTTCGACGCGATGGGGCTCGGCCCGGACGCCGTAGTGGTCCTCCACGTCGGCAGCGGCGAGGGCGGGCACGAGGCGGGCAAGATCCGATTCCTGCGGACCTTCGAGCGGCTCTCCGAGCGTGCCCGCGCCCGGCTGGTGATCGAGAACGACGACCGCGTTTTTGCCCTCACGCACGTACTCGAGATCTCCGGCCGGACCGGTCTGCGTGTCGTCTGGGACGTGCTTCATCACCATTGCAACGACCCCGACGGCCTGCCCGACCGGGAGGCGCTGGAGCTCGCGCTCGGCACCTGGCCCCGGGGGCAGACCCCGAAGATCCACTACTCGTCGCCGAAGACCGCCATCGAGGAGCGGGCCGCGAAACGTGGCCGAAGCCTCGTGCTTCCCCAGCTCCGCGCGCACGCCGACATGGTCGATCCCATCGCCTTCGAGTGGTTCCTGCGGGGGCCGGGGCGTGGCCTGGGGTTCGACATCATGCTGGAGGCGAAGGGCAAGGACGCCGCGCTGCTGCGCCTGCGCGAGCAGCTCTCGGCGCGCGGCATCCTGACGCGCGGCCATGCCCTCCAAGCGCCTTAAGAGTTGGACCGGGAGATCGTCGTAGGACGGTCGACGTGGCACGATCTCGCAGGTGACCAGCAAACCCGCCGCGGCGCAGCACCTGGGCGACCTCGCGCGGCTGCGCCGCGTCCGCGACCGGATCGACCGGGAGTTCGCGCAGCCGCTGGACGTCGAGGCGCTAGCCCGCGGCGCGCACATGTCCGCCGGGCACCTCAGCCGCCAGTTCCGCCTCGCCTACGGCGAGTCGCCGTACAGCTACCTGATGACACGGCGCATCGAGCGCGCGATGGCGCTGCTGCGTGGTGGCGACCTCAGCGTCACCGAGGTCTGCTTCGAGGTCGGCTGCTCGTCGCTGGGCACCTTCAGCACGCGCTTCACCGAACTGGTCGGCATGCCGCCCAGCACCTACCGGCGCCATGCGGCGCGCACCACGGCGGGCATGCCGCCGTGCGTGGCGAAACAGGTCACCAGACCGATCAGGAATCGAGAAGCGCGGGTCACCGAGCCGCACTAGCGTGACCGCCATGGACATCAGCATCTACCAGACCCTCCTCCCGCACGACGACCCGGACGCGTCCCTGGCCTTCTATCGCGACACCCTCGGCTTCGAGGTCCGCAACGACGTCGAATACGGCGGGATGCACTGGATCACGGTCGGCCCCTCCGACCAGCTCGGCACGTCCATCGTCCTGTACCCGCCGGCCGCCACCCCCGGCATCACCGACGAGGAGCGCCGCACCATCGCCGAGATGATGGCCAAGGGAACCTACGCCAGCATCAACCTGGCCACCACCGACCTCGACGGCACGTTCGAGCGGCTGCAGGCCGGCGACGCCGAGGTCGTCCAGGAGCCGACCGAGCAGCCGTACGGGGTTCGCGACTGCGCCTTTCGCGATCCCGCGGGCAACCTGATCCGAATCCAGGAGCTGCGATGAGCACGGCCACGGGGACGGACGCGCAGTCGCCTGCGCTGCAGGCTGCCGACAGCCACGATCTGATCCGCGTGCACGGCGCGCGCGTGAACAACCTCAAGGACATCAGCGTCGAGATCCCGAAGCGCCGGCTGACGGTGTTCACCGGCGTCTCCGGCTCGGGCA
>JAWVFZ010000515.1:0-14034 GCA_033855555.1 Solirubrobacteraceae bacterium | reverse complement strand
GCCATCACCCCGTGCTCAAGCAAGCCCGTCGGGCCCAGCCAGCGCGGAGCCGTCCTCGCTCGAGCGCGCCGCGCGGAAGCTCGGTGCGTCTGCTGCAGCGCCGGCTCGGGATCGCGGCCGATGGGGTGTTCGGTCCTGGCACCAAGCGCGCGCTCAAACGCTTCCAGCGCGCCCGTGGCATGGCTGCCGACGGCATCGCCGGCCCAGCGACATGGGCCGCGCTCGGCGTCAAGGGCCACCGCCCGATCCTCAAGGTGCGAGGCCAGACCCGTAGCGCCAGCAGCGTCTCGGGGCTGCTCGCGCGCGGCGTCGCGGCCGGCAACCGCATCGCGCGCTACCCCTATCGCTATGGCGGCGGGCACCGCTCCTTCAACGACAGCGGTTACGACTGCTCGGGCTCGGTCTCCTACGTGCTGCACGCCATGGGCCGCCTGGCGAGCCCGCTGGATTCCACGGCGCTGATGAGCTACGGCGCCGCCGGCCCCGGCCGCTGGGTCACGATCTATGCCAACTCCGGCCACACCTACATGACGATCAACGGCCGGCGCTTCGACACCTCGGCCCAGTGGGAGAGCGGCTCGCGCTGGTCACTGTTCGACCGGTCCAGCGCGGGCTACGTCCTCCGCCACCCACCGGGTCTGTAGAGCCCCGGTATGGGGGTGTGTCGGATTCGAGACACCCACTGACCTGAAGCCGACGCACCCCCGACGTGGGCCTTCTCTCTCGCGCATACCGAGAGGAATAGGGCCCAGGTCCCCAGAGTGCCCGGACCCCTCCCTACCGGCGCGTGAGCCGGCCGAGGTCCATCACGTAGGTCCCGGCGTTGCCGTTGGCGCCCTGTGGCGCGCCGGGAGCGACGCCGATCCCGATGTCGCGCATCTTGGCGTCCAGCAGCGCGGCGCGGTGTGGCGGGCTGGCCATCCAGCTGCGCACCATGCGGCGCGGCGAGGCCGGGTCGCCCCTCCCCCAGCCGATGTCCTCGGCGGCGTTCCACGTGCGGTAGGACCCGATGTAGCCCGCGCGCCGCAGGCGACGCTCGAGCGTGGCGCCGTCGGTGGAGACGTGAGAGAAGTAGTGGCGCTTGACCATGTCCCGCGCGTGGCGGCGTGCGGCGCGTGTCAGGCGTTTGTCGACGCGCAGCGGCGCGCGGCCGTGGTCGGCGCGCTTCTGGTTGACGAGGCACAGCGCCGCATCCATCACGCGCTGGATCTCGGCCTGCGTCGGATGGACGTCTGCGCCCGCGCACACCGTCGACGCGGCGGTGGCGCCGAATGAGCTGGGCACCAGGGTGCCGACGATGAGCGCTGTTGCGATGGCGGGCATGCTCGACGGAGGCCTCCATGCCTCCTACGTCCACGTCATCGGCCGCCACTTCCCGAAGACGCAACGAGCTAGAACATCTGTCGACGATCGAGGGCACGAGACGCGTAAGTCGAATCGTCTAAGGGGCGACGCGGTGCATCGGACGCTCGCGTGCCCACGACCGCGCCATCCTTGGCGGTCGTGGGCTCCGCGGCGAGCGCGAATCTCAGAGCGTTACGAGCTTCGAGACGGACATTCCCTCGACCTCCGGTTCCGCCGTCCTGGCGGGAGTCTCGAGACTCGATGCTGCTCCCTGTCGCGGCACGTCTTCCCTGCAGTAACTGTCGTACCGGTTTGGGCCACCCGACGGGGAAAATTCTCCCCGTTATGGACACATGTCCGTCATCACTTTTGGGGATATCCGCCCGATTGGCGCGCAGCCACTCGCAAGAACCCGTGCACGCCCGCCGAGGCTGTTCTCCGCGGGGCGCAACGAGTTCTCGACGTCTGTCAGGCGATGATCAGCGAGTTCGCGTCGCCCGGGTCCACGCGGACCGGGACGGATGCGCCGGGCTGGAAGCTGGGCAGCGCGACCATCGCGAGCACCTGACGGTGGGTCACCGCATACGGCGCTCCACCGTCGACGCTGACCTGCAGGTCGATCTCGCATTCGGGGTTGTTGTTGACGAACGTGCCCGTCTGGCGCACGGCCGAGATGGTCGCCGAGCCGACCCGGCCCGACTGCATGAGCTGCTGGGCCTTCTGGCCCTCGTTGGCGATCCCGCCGAGAACCTGGTTGGCCTGCGCAACCCCGTCCTTCATCGCCCGGAATCCGCCCAGCACCCCGCGGTGCTCCGGCGGGGTCATCTCCTTGGCGGTGTCCTGCAGATTCTTGATGTCCTTGAAGAAGCCCATGTTGCTTGTCCTCCTTTGAGGGAAAGTGGCTGAGGACAAGCTCCCAGGGCCCGACATCCCTGCCAATGCCAACCTGGTCTCAGGGCGGTATCAGGGCGTGATGAACGCGAACGCGACCGACAGCCCGGCTGCCCGCCGGACCGTGACGATGCGCCGGCCGTCCTGCACGGCCGCCGCGGGCTGGCCGAAGAGGCCGGGATCGGCTCCCGCGGCGAGCGCGTCGACGTCGGGGACGACCGCGACGAGCCCCCAGAACCGCGCGGGCTCGTCGCCGGACGGCTGCGGCGGCCCGACGACCTCGAGGATCACCTCGCCCAGGCGAAAGAAGCCCTGATGCACGCTGTCGGAGTGCTCGCGCAGGCGGCGGAGCTCCAGCCCGGCGCCCTCGAGCGCCGCAAACGTACGGGGAAGGTCAGGGGTCCGCACCACGACGTGGTCGAGCCGGAGCGCTTCGTTCGGGTGCTCTGCCGGCTGCGCGGCCGGCGCGCCGGCCAGCGAGGTGTCCAGGCCGTCGAGGTCGGTGGCCGGGACGTCGCGCAACGACCAGGCGCGCAGCCCGGCGCCGCCACCCGCGAGGTGGACGACGACGGTCCCGATCGTCGTCCGATCGCCTTCGACGGCGAACCCGAGCCGCTCCCAGGCGGAGGGCTCGTCGCCGACGACCAGCTCGGCGATCGTGGGGCCCGGCATGACGCCAGCCTATGCGCAGACGCCGCTGACGGCCTCGGCCAGCACGCCCGACAGGCGCGCGGCGAGCGCGGGCCATGCAAAGCGCCTGGCTGCGTCGCGCGCGCTCGCCTCGCCGCGGCGCTCGCGTTCCGCCGGATCGCGGACGACCTCGACCAGGGCGTCGGCGAGCCCCTGGGCGTCGTCGGGCTCCACCAGCCAGCCCGTCTCCCCCGGGGTCACGATGTCGGCAGGCCCGTAGCGCCCGACGGCGACCGCCGGCAGCTGGCAGGCCATCCCCTCGACCAGCACGAGCCCGAACTGCTCACGCACCGAGGCAAGCACCGTCGCGTCGGCCGCCGAGAAGAAGCCCGGGAGCGCGTCGTGGTCATGCCAGCCCGCGAGGAAGACGTCGTCGAGGCCGAGCTCGCGTGCGACGTCGCCAGGGTGCTCGCCCTCCCATTCGCCCGCGTGCCCGCCCACGAAGACCAGCGCGGCGTCGCGGTCGAACCGCTCGCGAGCGCGTGCGTAGGCGCGCACCAGCAGGCCCGCGCGCTTGACCTCGGTGAAGCGCCCGACGGAGACGAGCACACAGCGATCGGCGAGCGACTCGGCGGCCTGCGGGGAGTAGCGCAGCGAGCCCTCGGGCCTCCCGGGCAGCCAGCCGCGCGGCTCCTCGGACAGGTGCCGGCGCCAGAACGACGCGCGGTCGACCACCCGGCGTGAGAAGCGCGTCGGGTCATAGCCGTTGGGGACCACGACGCAGCGGTCGCCGTCGATGTCGAGCAGCTCCTCCACGCGCCCGATCTGCGAGGGCGACAGCACGACCAGGCGCTCGCATGCGGCGGCCCAGGCGCGCATCCGCTCCCACCACGCCTCGGCGTGGTCCCAGCCCTCCGGCGGGCCGGCGGCGATGCGCTCGAGCATCAGCAGCTCGGTTCCGTGCAGGTGGCCGACGATGGGCACGCTGGGCGCGACCCGGGCGGCGGCCTCGTGCAACGGCGTCAGGTGGTGCAGGTGCAGGACGTCGGCCTCGGCGGCGTTCGCGCGCTCGAGCCCCGCTGACCAGGCATCGACGTGGCGCTCGAACTCGCGGTCGTCGACCTTGGCGAACACCTTGTCCAGCGCTCCGGGACGGTCCTCGTAGGACGGGTGCATCGGCGCTTCGCCGGCGTCGAAGTCGACCGCGACCGTGTCGAGGCCCGCGTAGAACTCGCGCGCGTCGGCCCCACGCCGGGAGCCGCTCAGGACGGTGACGTCCCACCCGTCGGCCGGAAGCTGACGGGCGAGTGCGCGTGCGACGTGCGCCGAGCCCCCGCGGGGAAAGAACATGAGACCGCTGAGGACGCGCACCCCATGTGTTGTACCCGCTAGGAGTTGTTGAAGACCAGCGCCGTCGAGACGGCGCGCCCGCCGTTTAAGGCGACGCCGTGCTCCTCGCGCGGGATGTTGCACAGACGCCCGCCTGCGACGAGCGACGTCGAGCCGCCACCGTCGAGGTTCATCGCCTGCACCGCGCCGAGGGCGATCAGCGCCTCCGCGAGCTCCTCCATCGACAGGCCGGCCTCGTCGTCGGCGCGGCCATCGCAGGCGACGGCGAGCAGGCGTCCGCGGCCTGTCACCGCGAGCGCTGCACGCGGGTAGCGGCCCGCGGTGATGTCGGAGTCGAACTGACGCCGCCCGGCGGAGAAGCCCTCGGGATCGCCCTTGCAGGCGACGCGGCCGCGGTCCACCAGCAGCGGTCCCGCCTGCAGCAGGTCACCGGCCGGCTCTCTCTCGATCTGGTCGCGACGCGCGATGCGCAGGTCGTCGCCGGCCACGTGCAGGCACGCACGCAGCCCGGCCCACGGGGCGTCGAACGGGACGTGGCGGCGCTTCATGCCGGCCTGGCGAAGCTCGCCGAGCGGAGTGCCGTGCGGGCGGGCGAAGAAGCCGCCCACGAGAGCATCCGTCATGCCGGCGTCGTTGCACCATGCAGCGAGCGGCGCCGGCCGCGGCAGGCGGACCACCCGCACAGTGGTTCGGGCCAGCGGATAGCTCGCAACGTAGAGCGTCGTGCGCGCGCCGTCGTGCAGGCGGATGTCCTCGCGGCGGACATGGCGCGGCAGGCGGCCCGGTTCGAGGGCGGGAGCTGCTGCGCGGGACGGGTGGCGGAGCGCCATCGGGGTCAGAGGATGTGGGAGAGAACGGACGGCCCGGTGAACAACGGGTTACCGAGCAAGAGTTTCGACGTACACCGCCGGGATCTTGAGGTGACAGGAGTCCTGCATCCGAGCGTCTAGGCTGGCGTGCGAGATGGGTGACTCCGTGCGTGACGAGGTCCGCGCCGCGCTTGCGCGCAAGGACGACGTCCCGGTCCGTGCCTGTCCGCGCTGTGGGCGCGAGGAGCGCACCCGCGACGAGCGCTGCCGGCATTGCGGCTCGTCGTACTTCGCGTCGTCTGCGCAGGCGGTGCGGCGCCGCCGGATCGCGGCCGCGATCGTCGGCTTCGTCGTGCTCGCCGGGCTGGCGGCCGGGGCAATCTCGCTGCTGCATGCACGCAGCGTCAACGACCGCAACGACCGCGCGGACCGCGCACGACGGGTGGCTGCCGAGATCAAGCGCCTGCATCGCATCCAGGCCCCCCACCGCGGGGCCGCGCCCGCGCTGCGCCCCAAGGCCGGCGCTTCGGATGCCCAGCGACTGGCCGCGCGCCACGGCCTGCTGCTCGCCGCCCAGGACGCGATCACGGTCGACGCACGCCGGCGCGCCGCGACCGGGGAGCTCACCGGGCCGATCACCCACAGCGAATGCGGGCCGTTCCTGCGCGCCCGTGAAGCCGTGCCTGACGACCAGGTGCTTGCCAAGCCGATCGGGCGCTACGACTGCGTAGCGGTGAAGACGTCGGTGAACCAGGGGAACACGACCGTCGGCAAGCTCGGCTACGCGTTCGTCGCGGCGCTCGACTTTCGCCGCTTCACCTATGTGATCTGCCGCAACAGCCCCGCGCAGGGCGAGGCCGGCAAGCCGCTGGCGTTCGTCCGGCTCGACCGCGCGTGCCTGGCGACCAACAGCCGCAAGATCGGCTCGGGATACGTCGACCCCGACGCGCCGGCTCCCTAGATCCAGCACATTTGGAGAAGACAGCGCCGACGCACGTGGGTAGCTTCGCCACTCCGGCGTCGGGCGGCCAGCGATGAGTTCTGCCGCCCGTCGCGGTCTACCCAGACGACCGCACCGACCCAGAACCGAGGAGCAGGACGTGGACGACGTGGCAAGTGTGACCGAGCAGCGGGCGCCCCTACGCGGGCACACCGCCACGACTGCCGCCGTGGAGGCCGAGGCATTGGTCAAGCACTACAGCAGCCGGACGGGGGTCATCGAGGCCGTTCAAGGCGTCGACCTCAGGGTCGAGGCCGGCGAGGTCTTCGGGTTCCTGGGACCGAACGGCGCCGGCAAGTCGACGACGATGCGCATGCTCACGACGCTCCTTTCGATCACCTCTGGCACCGCCCGCGTCGCCGGTGTGGACGTGGCCCGCGAGCCCGACGCGGTGCGGCGCCGCATCGGCGTGGCGCTGCAGGAGGCCGGGCTCGACCCGCGCCAGACCGGGCGCGAGCTGCTGGTCCTGCAAGGCCGGTTGTTCGGCCTCTCGCCAGATGAGGCGTCGGCGCGTGGCGAGGATCTCCTCGCGCTCGTCGAGCTCGAGGAGGCGGCCGACCGCCGCATCAAGGGCTACTCCGGCGGCATGAAGCGCCGGCTCGATCTTGCCTCCGCGCTCGTGCACGAGCCCGAGGTGCTGTTCCTGGACGAGCCCACGACCGGGCTTGACCCCGCGAGCCGGCTCACAGTCTGGGATGAGGTGCGGCGGATCAACGAACGCGGGACGACCGTGTTCCTCACGACGCAGTACCTCGAGGAGGCCGACCAGCTGTGTGACCGGCTGGCCATCATCGACGGCGGGCGGATCGTGCGCGAGGGGACGCCGGCGCGGCTCAAGGCCGATCTGCGCGAGCGTCAAGGCCTCGCGAGCGACCCCACGCTTGACGACGTGTTCCTGGATGCAACCGGACGCACTCGCGACCGCGCCGCGGGCGACGTGCAGGAGGTGTCGGCATGAGGTACGCCTGGGTACTGGGTCAGCGCGCTCTGCGCGAGGGGTGGCGGAGCCCTGAAGCGCTGCTTCCGACGTTGTTCATCCCGCTGTTCTTCCTGGTGGTCAACGTCGGCCAGGCCGGGAAGATCTTCCCCGCCAAGTCCACGTCGTTCCTGCACGGGCAGGGCTACGGCGCCTTCCAGCTGCCCAGCTCGCTGCTGCTCGCCGCGTCGTTCGGGACGGCGGCGCTGTTCCTCGTCGAGGACATCGAGGGCGGCTACTTCGACAAGCTGCGTGCGTCGCCCGTCCCACGCACGGCGATCGTGCTGGGCCGCCTCATCGCCGAGTCGGTCAAGGGTCTGGTGATCGGCACCGCGCTCGTCGTCGTCGCGCTGATCTTCGGGATCTCGATCGCGAGCGGTCCGGTCGGCTTCGTGCTGCTCGTCGGCCTGACCGCCCTGTGGTCCGTCGTCTTCGTCGGATTCATGCAGCTCGTCGCGCTCAAGACGCGCAGCGCGGCCGCCACCAACTCCGCCGGCCTGGTCTTCTTCCCGCTGCTGTTCCTGACGCCGAACCTCGTGCCGCGGGGCCTGCTCACCCGGCCCATGGAGGTGGCGGCGTCGATCAACCCCGTCACCTACGTGATGGAGGCGTTGCGCTCGCTCATCCTCCAGGACCTCGTGTGGGGCAAGATCCTGCTCGGCTTCGCCGTCGTCGCCGTCCTCGGCGCGCTGATGCTTGCACTCAACGTGCGGATGATCAGGCGCTACGACTGATCCGGGAGCGCGCTACCGGTTGCGCTTGCGCGCGGCACGGGCCTGGCGCGCCTTGGCCCGGCGGACGGGCTTCGTGCGCGCCTTCGGGAGTGGCTTGGTCGGCTCGCCGATGTGGCCCTCCTCGCCCTCCTTGACCGGGGCGCTCCGGCGGGCGTCCATGACGATCCCGTAGCCGATGCCGGCGATCAGGGTGATCCCGCCCATGAAGATCAGGATCTCCTGCCAGCTCTTGAGGCCGCCCCCGCCGCTGTCCACGGTGGGAGTCGACGCGGTCGTCGTGGTCGGCTGCTGCTGCTGGGGCTGAGGCAGCGGGCCGAACGGGTTGCTCTGGGCCCAGGCCCCGGCAGGCAGCGCGAACAGGCACAGAATCGCGGCGATGGGGAGGATTCGGCGACGCAACGCGGCGGATGCTAACGGCGCGCCAAGGCGCCGAAGGCGAGGGACATCGCGAGGTTGGCAGCGCCGGCCGCGCGGAGGCCTGCTTTCGCGCCCGGACGGGACACGGCCGGCGAGGTGGCCCAGAGCGCGTCGGTGAACCATTCGGTGGCCCGCAGCCACGCCAGCGCCCACCAGTCCTCGGGCCGGCCGCGGCGGTCGGCGACCAGATGGGCGGCCGCGAACGTGAGCCAGATCGGACCGCAGCGGCGGAACAGGTCGCGTGCGTCGTCGGAGGCGTTCTCGTGGCCGAGAACCGCCATCGTCGTCTTCGGAGCGAGGATCGTCGCGCTTCCCAGGAGGAGGTCGAAGGCGATCATGCCGCGGTTGGCCTGGCGGATGGCGTCGTCTCCGGTCACGGGCGGCGCGCAGCGTACACTGCCGACGATGGCGAAGCAGAGGCAGGTACGCATCGAGCAGCGCAGCGCGCTGGCCGCCATGCAGGCGCTCGAGACACGCTCCGACGAGGAGCTTCTCAACGAGACGAAGTACAAGGCGGCCGCCCAGGCGATCCTCGGCGCGCGCGCCGCCGAGCGCTACGACGCGACCAAGTCGCGCGAGCACTTCCGCAAGGCGATCGCGGCCGCGCGGCCGCAGGAGCGCATGCAGCTGCGGCGCATGGCCGATGCATCGCTCGCGCTGGCCGAGCGCCGTCCGGACGACCTCAAGCAGGCCGTCGAGCGCCTCGGTCAGGCCCCGCCGTCCAACCGCCA
The DNA here is from genome assembly GCA_033855555.1 of Solirubrobacteraceae bacterium. Classification (GTDB taxonomy): domain Bacteria; phylum Actinomycetota; class Thermoleophilia; order Solirubrobacterales; family Solirubrobacteraceae; genus AC-49. The sequence goes on along the minus strand of JAWVFZ010000515.1, from coordinate 5,152 downwards.
GCTCCTGCTGCTGCGATTCATGGGCCTGGTCGCACCGCCGCCAGGCGCCAACCCGCTCCTGCGCGTTCGTGGCGTCCTGCTGATCCTGCTGCTGGTGATCGTGCTCGTCGCGATCGGCTTCGGCGTCGTCAAGCTGATCGCGCTGCCGTTCGGCGGCGTCGGTACCGCGGGCGCCGTCCTGCTCGGCATCCTCGTCATCGCGATCGCCCTGGGCGTCCTCGCGCTGGTCGGACGGCGAAGGCAGGCGGCCGCGCAGGCCAAGGCCCGCGCCGGCTGATGTGCGGGCGCTTCACGCTCGCCGGCGCCGCGCCGGCAGAGCTTCGCGCCCGCTTCCCACTCGGCGAGTCGCTCGAGATCCGGGCGCGCTTCAACGTGGCGCCAGGTGACGACGTGGTCACGGTGACGACCGACAAGGAGGGCTCGCCGCGCGGCGAGCTGCTGCGCTGGGGCCTCGTGCCGCACTGGGCCAAGGACGAGAAGGTCGGCTACAAGATGATCAACGCGCGCCTCGAGACGCTCCCGGAGCGCCCGGCCTTCCGCGAGGCGCGCCACTGCCTGGTGATCGCCGATGGCTTCTACGAGTGGCAGCAGCTGAGCGATCGCAAGCAGCCCTGCTGGATCACCCGCGCCGACGGCGCGCCGTTCGCTTTCGCCGGCCTGTGGACGACGCGCCGCCGCGACGACGGCACGCAGCTGCGTTCCTGTTCGATCGTGACGACCGCGGCGTTCGAGACGCTCGCGCCGATCCACGACCGGATGCCGGTGATCCTGACCCCATCGGGCGAGGATCCGTGGCTGCACGGCGACGAGACCCCGCGGGGTGTCATCGAGGGTGAGCTGAAGATCACGCCGGTCGGCACGGCCGTGAACGACGCACGCCATGACGCGCCCGACTGCCTCGACCCGCCGGCACCCGCGCCGGCGACGCTCTTCTAGCCCCGCGGCTTCAGCCGGCGACGACCTTCGCCTGCTCGATCACCACGGGCGCCGTGGGGCGCTCGGAGGAGTCGGTCGGCACGGCGGCGATCCTCGACACCACGTTGTCGCCCTTGATGACGTTGCCCAGGAGCGCGTAGTCGGCGGGGAGCCCGGAGTCCTCGGCGGTGACGATGAAGAACTGGCTGCCCGAGGTGCCCGCCGGCTCGATCTCGGTCTTGGCCATCGCGACCACCCCGCGCGTGTACTGCACGCCGGCGGGCGGCTTCTCCTTGATGCTGTACCCCGGGCCGCTGTTGCCGGTCCCGGTCGGGTCGCCGCCCTGGATCACGAAGTCTCCGCCGGTCGGCAGCTTGGCGATGCGGTGAAACGACAGCCCGTCGTAGAAGCCCTTGCGCGCAAGGTAGGCGACCGAGGCCGCGGTGCGCGGCGCCCGCTTGACGTCGAGGGCGATGTCGATCTCGCCGCAGCTCGTGATCAGCTGCAGCGTGACCTTCTTGCCCTGGGGCAGCGTGGCCGTCGGCTTGGCGAGATGCTGCTCGCCCTTGTTCTTCGGCGTGGCCGCCTTGCACCCGCTCGCGCCCGGCGCGGCGGCCTGGGTCCCGGTGGTCGAGTCGGCCTGGGCGGCGGTCGAGTTCGTCTTGGAGGCCGCGGGCTTGTCGCTCTTGCCGCAGCCGGCGGCAAGAACGAGCATGAGGACGGCGAGGATGGCGAGTGTGGGGCGGGACATGGGCGCCCAGGATAATCGTCGGCTCCGTGTCGCTCGCCCCCCTCCTCGCTCCCTATGACCATGTCCTCCTGGATCTCGACGGCTGCGTGTGGGTCGGCGAGGAGCCGACGTCACGCGCGGTCGAGGCGGTGGACGCGCTCCGCGCGGCCGGCAAGGGCATCGCGTTCGTGACGAACGACGGGCGCCACGCGACCGAGGAGTTCGTCCGCAAGCTGTGGCGCCTGGGCTTCCGTGCCTCGCTGGAGGAGGTCGTCACCGTCGGCGGCGCACTCCAGCACGTGCTGGCCGACGCGGCCGGGTGGGAAACCGCCGTCGTGATCGGCTCGGAGGCGATCCATCGGCACGTCGCCGACGCCGGCGTGCGCGAGGTGCAGACCGGCGCCGACGTGGTCGTGATCGCCGGCCACGACCGCTTCGCCTATGACGAGCTGCGCCTCGCCGTCCAGGCCGTGCTGGGCGGCGCCGCGGCCATCTGCAGCTCCCGCGACGCCACCTTTCCGATGCCGGACGGTCCCTGGCCGGGCACGGGGCCGATCGTCGCAGCCGTCGAGAACGCCACGGGCGCAGAGGCCGCGACCATCGGGAAGCCCTCGCCGCAGATCTTCCGCACGGCGCTCGACCGGCTCGGCCCCGGGCGCGCCCTGGTGATCGGCGACCGGGCCGACACCGACCTCGCCGGCGCGACCGCCGCCGGGCTCGACGGTGCCCTCGTGGGCGGCGAGCGGTCCGACGCGGCCGTCGCCTGCGCGGCCACGCTCGCCGACGTGGTGCTCGCGTGACCGCCCCTCGCGGGCGCGGCTCGGCAAGATGGGCCGCCTCGTGATCGCGCTGCTCGTCAACCCGTCGGCAGGCGGAGGCCGCGCCCGCCGGGTGCTGCCCGCCGTCGAGGCGCGCCTGCGCTCGCTCGGCGTCGAGCACCACACCGAGCTCACGCGCGACCTCCCCCACGCCCAGGACCTCGCCCGCTCGGCCGCCGCCGCCGGTGAGCCGGCGGTCGTGCTCAGCGGTGACGGGCTCATCGGGGCCGTCGCGCACGTCCTGCGCGGCCATCCCGGCGCCGTCATGGGCGTGCTGCCGGGCGGGCGCGGCAACGACTTCGCCCGCGTCGTGGGCATCCCCAGGGATGCCGAGGAGGCCTGCGCCGTGATCGCCAACGGCGTGGCACGGCCGGTCGACGTCGGCGACGTGGACGGCGCCACGTTCATCGGCATCGCGTCGCTCGGGTTCGATTCGGACGCCAACCGGATCGCCAACGAGGCGCCACCGCGTCTCGGAAGCCTGGTCTACACGTACGGCGCCCTGCGCGCGCTCGCCGTCTGGAAGCACGCCGCCTACGAGGTGGTCGTCGACGGCGAGGCCCGCGCGTTCAGCGGCTGGAGCGTCGCATGCGCGAACTCCAAGGCCTATGGCGGCGGCATGTACATGGCGCCCGACGCCGACCTGCACGACGGCATGCTCGACGTCGTGCTGACCGAGGCCACCAGCAAGGCCCGGTTCCTGCAGCTCCTGCCGTCGATCTTCAAGGGCGAGCACGTCAAGGATCCCCACGTCCACGTCCTGCGGGGCGCAGAGGTGCGCATCAGCGCCGACCGCCCGTTCACCGTCTATGCCGACGGCGACCCGATCGCCGAGCTGCCCTGCACGGTGCGGGCCGTCAGCGGCGCCGTCAACGTCCTGCTGCCGGCATGAGGGCGAGCGAGCTCGCAGCCGGCGCGGCGGGCGCGGCGTCCCGCCTCACCGGGCGCGGCGGCACGTCGCTGCCCGGCAAGGTGCTGCTGCGGCTGGAGCCGCGGGCGATCGAGCGGCTCGCGGCGCCGCTCGACAGCGCGGTCCTGTCCGCGACCAACGGCAAGACGACGACGGCGGCGATGGTCGCCGGCATCCTCGAGCGCGGCGGGCACACGCTCGTCCACAACCGGGCCGGGGCGAACATGGCCGGTGGCGTCGCCACCGCGCTGCTGCGCGGGCGCGGGGACACCGGGCTCTTCGAGGTCGACGAGTTCTGGCTGCCGCAGGTGTTGACCCAGGTGCGGCCGCGCGCGCTCCTCTTGGCGAACCTCTTCCGCGATCAGCTCGACCGCTACGGCGAGCTCGAGGCGATCGCCGACCGCTGGGTCGACGCGCTGGCCGCCACGCCCGTCGAGCAGCTCGTGCTCAACGCCGACGACCCAGTGGTTGCAAGCCTGGGCCATTCCCGGGACGCGCTGTACTTCGGCGTCGAGGACGCCGCCATGGCGATGGCCGAGATGCAGCACGCGGCCGACGCCAAGCACTGCCGCCTCTGCGGCGCCCCGTACCGCTACGACGCGATCTACATGGGCCATCTCGGCCACTACACCTGCCCCAACTGCGACTCGCGGCGCCCCGATCCGCAGGTCACGGCGCACCACATCACGCTCCAGGGGACGCGCGGTGCGCGCTTCGAGCTCCGCATGCCGATCGGCGTCGCCGATGTCGAGCTTCCGCTCCCCGGCCTCTACAACGTCTACAACGCGCTTGCCGCCGCGACGCTCGGCCACGCGCTGGGCGCGCCGTTCGACCACATCGTCGCCGGGCTACAGGAGGTCTCCCCCGCGTTCGGACGCGCCGAAGTCGTCCGCCTCGGCGGCCGCGACCTGTCGATCCTGCTCGTGAAGAACCCGGCCGGGGCCAACGAGGTGCTCCGCACGTTGACCCTCGAGCCGGGCGAGCACGACGTCTTCGCCGTGCTGAACGACAACGTGGCCGACGGGCGCGACGTGAGCTGGGTGTGGGACGCGGACTTCGAGGTGCTCGCGCCGCACGTGCGCCGCGTCACCTGCAGCGGGACGCGCGCGGCCGAGATGGCCGTGCGGATGAAGTACGCCGGTGTCCCCGAGGACCGGATCGCGGTGCGCGACGCACTCGACGAGGGGCTCGACGCGGCGATCGCCTCCGGCGAGGGCCCGCTCTACGCGTTGCCGACGTACACCGCGATGCTCGCCCTACGTGCCGAGCTCGTCGCGCGCGGAGCGGCGAAGGGGTCGTTCGCTTGACCTCGCGACCGGACGTGATCTGGCACGACCTCGAGTGCGGCGGCTACGCCGAGGACCTGGGGCTCTGGCGCGAACTGGCCGGCGACGGCCCTGTGCTCGACGTCGGGTGCGGCACCGGACGGGTGGCGCTCGACCTCGCCGCGCGCGGCATCCCCGTCGTCGGGCTCGACAGCGATTCCACCCTGCTCGGCACGCTGCGGGATCGCGGCGCGGGCCTCCCCGTGGAGACGGTGTGCGCCGATGCCCGCGACTTCGCCCTGCAGCGCCGCTTCGCGGTCGTCCTCGCGCCGATGCAGACCGTCCAGCTGCTCGGCGGCGCGAACGGCCGAGCGGCCTTCCTGCGCTGCGCCCGCGAGCACCTCGAGCCCGGCGGCCTGCTGGCGATCGCGCTCGCCGACGCGCTGGAGGGCTTCGACGAGGACACCGCCACGCCGCCGCTGCCCGACATGCGCGAGCAGGACGGGTTCGTCTA
>JAWVFZ010000514.1:0-6636 GCA_033855555.1 Solirubrobacteraceae bacterium | reverse complement strand
CGATCAGCTTGACCTGCGACAGGATCGGGTCCTGGTGGATCGTGTCGAAGAAGGCGCTGAGGCGATCGACGTCATACAAGCCGCGCGCGAGCGTCGAGGCGAGGTCGAAGCGGAAGCCGTCGACGTGGCACTCGCTGACCCAGTAGCGCAGCGAGTCCATGATCAGCCGCAGCACCGCGGCGTTGCGCGCGTCGAGCGTGTTGCCCGTCCCCGTGTAGTCCATGTAGTGGCGCGGGTCGTCGGGCACGAGCCGGTAGTAGGAGGAGTTGTCGACGCCCCGGAACGAGAGCATCGGGCCCAGGTGGTTGCCCTCGGCCGTGTGGTTGTAGACGACGTCCAGGATCACCTCGATGCCCTCCCGGTGCAGCGCCTTCACCATGCCCTTGAACTCGCGGAGCTGCTCGCCGTCGCGGCCGGTCGCGGCGTACAGCGCGTGCGGCGCCAGGTAGCCGATCGACGAGTAGCCCCAGTAGTTCGTCAGGCCGTTGTCGTGCAGGAACGACTCGTCGGCGATGTGGTGCACCGGGAGCAGCTCGACGGCGGTCACGCCGAGATCGCGCAGGTAGCCGAGCGCCTCGTCGCTCGCAAGCCCGGCGTAGGTCCCGCGCAGCTCCTCGGGCAGGTCTTCGCGTCGCTGCGTGAAGCCCTTGACGTGCGTCTCGTAGATGACCGTCTCCGACCACGGGCGCTGCGGCGGCCGGTCGCCCTCCCAGTCGAAGCGCTGGTCCACCACGACGCACTTGGGGATCGCGGCGGCGTCGTCCTCGTCGTCGGGCTCGAGATCCACGTCGTCGCGGACGCCGTCCGGATCCGGGACGTAGGGCAGCACGTTGGCGGCGGCAAAGTCGATCGGCCCTTCGATCGCCTTGGCGTAGGGGTCGATGAGCAGCTTGGTCGGGTTGAAGCGCAGGCCGCGCTCGGGGTCGTACGGGCCGTGGACGCGGTAGCCGTAGCGCTGGCCGGGGCCGACGCCCGGCAGGTAGCAGTGCCAGCTGTGCGCGGTCTGATCCGGCACCTCGATGACCTCCTCGCCGTCGTCGGCGTCGAAGAGGCACAGCTGCACGCGCTCGGCGTGCTCGCTGAACAGCGAGAAGTTCGTTCCCTGGCCGTCCCAGGTCGGGCCGAGCGGGAACGGCCGGCCCGGCCAGACGTCGCGGCTCACCGGACCAGGGCCCCTGTCATCGCGCCAAGTCGCACGCCTGCATCCTGCACGCTTGCCGTGCCGGTCGTCAGCACGACCTCGCGGGCGTGGGTCGGGATCGTGCGGGCGCGGCCGAAGTTCATCAGCAGCTCATGGTCGGAGCGCGCCACGCGCAACCAGCGCTCCGCCTCGTCGTACGCGACCACTCGAGCCTCGCCGCGCAGCTCGCGCCGCGCCCGCAGCAGGTCGCGCACCAGCTGCTCGTGACCGCGCGCGCCGCGGCGCGTGAGCTTCGAGCGCTCGAACGTCGCCGGATCCTGTGGATCTGGGACCTCCTCGCCTGCGAATGCGGCGAACGCCGCGAACTCACGCCGGCGCCCGTCGCGCGTCGCCGTGGCGATGCGCTTGTCGATGTGGTCGGAGAAGAACTGAAACGGCGCGCGCTCGCCGTACTCCTCACCCATGAACAGCATCGGCGTGAACGGCGACAGCAGCACGCAGAACTGCGCGAGGCGCAGCGCGCGCGGCTCGAGGCGATCGCCGAACGCGCGGTTGCCGACCTGGTCGTGGTTCTGGTCGAAGACCACGAACTGCTCCGGCGGCCGGTCGAGCGCGGGCGCGCCGTAGCGTTGCCTGCGAAAGCTCGAGTAGTTGCCGTCGAAGACGAACGGCCGGTTGAAGGCCTTCGCCAGCTCCGCGACAGAGCCGAAGTCCGCGTAGTAGCCCTCGCGCTCGTCGCTCACGAGCGTGCGGACGGCGTGGTGGAAGTCGTCGGCCCACTGCGCGTCGTGACCCCAGCCACTCTTTGTGAGCGACCGAATCACCTTCGGGTCGTTGAGGCCCGACTCCGCGATGACGAACGCGCGCCGGTTGATCGCGTGCACGCGCTCGGCCAGCTCGGCGAGGACGTGCTTCACGCCGGCATCGAAGACCGCGTGCACGGCATCGAGGCGCAACCCGTCCACGTGCAGGTCGCGCACCCACATCTCGCACGCCTGGATCATCCATTCGCGCACGGCGCCCGAGTCCGCGCCGTCGTAGTTGATCGCCTCGCCCCAGCCCGTGGAGTAGCGGTCGGTGAAGAACGGGCCGAACGCACGCAGCGCCCGCTCGCCCGAGGCGCCGACGTGGTTGGGGATGATGTCGAGGATCACCGCGATCCCCGCGGCGTGGGCGGCGTCGACAAGCCGCTGGAGACCCTCGGGCCCGCCGTATGCCTCGTGCGCCGACCATGGGTACACCGCGTCGTAACCCCACCCGCGGCGGCCCGGGAACGCCGCGATCGGCATCAGCTCGATGCCGGTGATCCCGATGTCGCGCAGCCGTTCCAGGTGCCCGATGACGGCGTCGAAGGTGCCCTCGGCGGTGAACGTCCCGATGTGGATCTCCAGCAGCACGAGATCGCGCGGCGCGACGCCCTTCCAGCTTTTGTCGGTCCATGCGAACGCAGCGGGATCGACGATCCGTGAAGGTCCCCGCAGTCCCTTGGGCTGGAAGCGGGTGCACGGGTCCGGGAACCGCCTGCCGTCGAGCAGGACCCAGTAGTCGTCGCCCGCCTGCCACGGCGGCGCGCCGGACCAGACGCCCAAACCCTCGTGATCGAGCGGATGGTCGCCGGATCGCAGTCGCACCGCGACGCGCTCGGCCTTGGGCGCCCAGACGCGGATCCCGCCGGGGTGCGCGCCGAGCGCTTGCTCGAAGGGAAGCAGGCTGTACATCGGACCCCTGCCTACCCGAAGAGCGTGGTCCTCGCGCGCGCCGCGGCGCGGCGGGCCAGACTGGGCCGTGGCCGCTCGGGCTCGAGGAAGTTCACGCGTCCCGAGCGCGTGACCGGGTACGCGAGGCCGCTGGCGTCGCAGACGAGGTGGCCGCCCTCCCGACGCAGCGGCTGCTTGGTCGCCGGGTCGGCGAGCAGGTCGGTCGCGCGGTCGGCGAACGGCTTGGTCGCATCGCGGGTGCGCCGCGAGGGCTCGTAGGTCCCAGGCTTGCGCGCCACGACCCGGACCGAGTGGTACCAGTAGCGCGCGCCGTGGGTGAAGAAGCGATCCAGCGGGATCAGCGTGCCGAGCAGCACGACGACGAGCTCCTGGAGGTGCCTCATCGCGTCGTACTCGGGCCGCGACTCGTCGACAAGCGCCATCTTCGCCGCGTTGTGCAGCGTGTAGTAGAGGCCGGAGCTGCCGTCGCGATCGATGACGACGTCGGTGAAGCCGGATTCGACCAGCACGCGCTCGTAGTAGCCGCGGGCCAGCCGCAGGTAGTCGTCGGGGTAGCCGTGCTCGTGCCAGACGAACGGCGTGGCGGTCACGAAGACGCCGCCCGGCCGCAGCACGCGATGCGCCTCGCGCATGACGCGCGCCGGGTGGGCGATGTGCTCGAGCGTGCTGTTGGAGCCGACGCGGTCGATGACGCCCGAGCGGAATGGCAGCGCCGTGGCGTCGGCGACGATGTCGCAGTCGTACTGCGGGTCGGCGTCGAGCCGGATGAACTCCGCGAGCCCGTCCTCGGCGACGAATTGCTGCACGCGCTCGGGCGGGAACGCCGTCCAGGTTCCCAGTTCGAGGTGAACGGCGCCGACGTTCTCCGTCGGCGCGTAGGCAGCAGCGCGCGCCTCTTCCCACGCCTGCCCGTAGTCGGTGCGCGGCGGGTTCACGCCGACGGTCAGGACTCCGCCCAGCTCGTCGCGGCGGCGCTCCAGCTCCGCGACGAGCTCGCGCGCCCGCGCCTCGTCCAGCGCGCCGCCGAGCAGCTCCTCCACGAGTGTCAGCGCCCGGTCGCGCAGCTCGGCATCCACGGCGCGTGACGCTAACGAACGCCCGGCACTCACGCGGGCGTGAGCCAAACCACGCCCAGCGGCGGCAGCGTCACCGGAGCCGAGAAGGGCTGATCGTGCCACGGCTGCGCCTCGGCTTGCACGGCGCCCATGTTGCCGACGTTCCCGCCGCCGTAGACGTCTGCGTCCGTGTTCAGCAGCTCGGTCCACTCGCCGGAGCGCGGCAGCCCGAGGCGGTAGCCCTCGCGCGGCACCGGTGAAAGGTTGCAGGCGCACACCACGGGCTTCGAGTCGCCGGACCCGTAGCGGACGAACGCGACGACGTTGCCGTCGGCGTCGTTGGCCTCCAGCCAGCCGAAGGCCTCGTGGTCCTCGTCGCGCTGCCAGAGCGCGGGCTGGTCGCGGTAGACGTGGTTGAGGTCGCGCACGAGCGCCTGCAGGCCGCCATGGCCGTGGTCTTCGAGCAGGTGCCAATCCAGCGAGCGCTCGTGGCTCCATTCGCGATCCTGGCCGAACTCGCAGCCCATGAACAGCAGCTTCTTGCCTGGGTGCGCCCACATGTACGCGTACAGCGCGCGCAGGTTGGCGAGCTTCTGCCACGGGTCGCCGGGCATCTTGTCCAGCAACGAGCCCTTGCCGTGGACGACCTCGTCGTGGCTCAGCGGCAGGATGAAGTTCTCGCTGAAGGCGTACATCAGGCTGAACGTCAGCGAGTGGTGGTGATAGCGCCGGTAGACCGGGTCCTGCGCGAAATAGCCGAGCGTGTCGTGCATCCAGCCCATGTTCCACTTGAAGCCGAAGCCCAGGCCGCCGAGATACGTCGGCCGCGACACGCCCGGCCACGCCGTGGACTCCTCGGCCGCCGAGATCACGCCGGGCACGCGCGCGTGCACCACCTCATTGAGCTCTTTGAGGAACGCGATCGAGTCGAGGTCCTCGCGCCCGCCGTGCTCGTTGGGCACCCACTCCCCCGCCTCGCGCGAGTAGTCGAGGTAGAGCATCGAGGCGACGGCGTCGACGCGCAGCCCGTCGGCGTGCATCTCGCGCAGCCAGTAGAGGCCGCTGGCCAGCAGGAAGTTGCGCACCTCGTGGCGGCCGAGGTTGAAGATCAGCGTCCCCCAGTCGGGGTGCGCGCCGCGGCGCGGGTCGGCGTGCTCGTAGAGCGCCGTGCCGTCGAACCGCGCGAGCGCCCAGTCGTCGCGCGGGAAGTGCGCGGGCACCCAGTCGAGGATCACGCCGAGCCCGGCGTCGTGAAGCGTGTCGACCAGCTCGCGGAAGTCGTCGGGGTCGCCGTGGCGCGCGTCCGGGGCGAAGTAGCCCGACACCTGGTAGCCCCACGAACCGCTGAACGGATGCGCCATGACCGGCAGCAGCTCGACGTGCGTGAAGCCCATGTCGGTGCAGTAGGCGGCCAGCTCCTCGCCGAGCTGCTTGTAGGAGAGCAGGCCCTCCGGGTCGGCGGGGTCGCGCCGCCACGAGCCGAGATGGACCTCGTAGATCGAGACCGGCTCGCTGTGCGGGGTGCTCTTGGCCCGCTCCGCGAGCCACGCCTCGTCACGCCACTCATGGCCGGGGCGATGGACGATCGAGTCGGTGCGCGGCGGATGCTCGGCGCGGAAGGCGTAGGGGTCGGCCTTCATCCGCAGTTCGCCGTCGCGCGTGCGGATCTCGTACTTGTAGCGCGCGCCCGGCTCGACGCCCGGCACGAACAGCTCCCAGATCCCGCTGGCGCCGAGCCCCCGCATCGGGTGCAGCCGCCCGTCCCAGGAGTTGAACTCGCCGACGACGGAGACCGACGCCGCGGCCGGCGCCCACACGGCGAACGCCACGCCGGTCGCGCCGTCGATCTCGCGCACGTGCGCACCGAGGCGCTCGTAGAGCTCCTCGTGGCGGCCCTCGCCGGCCAGGTGCAGGTCGAGCTCCCCGATCGTCGGCTCGAACGAGTACGGGTCGCGCATCGTGAACGTGTTGCCGTCGGGATAGGCGACCTCGAGCTCGTAGTGCAGCGGCATCTGCGCACCCTCGACGACGCCCTCGAACAGCCCGTCGCCCGCGGACTTCAGCTCGACCGGCTTGCCCTTCTCCGGGTGCGCGACGACACGGTCGGCCGCGGGCCGGTACGCGCGGACGACCACATGCCCGTTCTCTTGGTGGGCGCCGAGCAGCGCAGGATCCACCGTGCTCATGTCCGCTTCGCTCCCTCCAGCTCCAGCAGCCGGGAGATGCCGGCCACTGGAATCGACACCCAATCCGGGCGGTTGTCGAGCTCGTAGCGCAGCTCGTAGACCGCCTTCTCCAGCTCGAAGACCGCGACCAGGCGCTCGATCGCGACCTGGCCCGGCGGCAGCAGCCGCGTGTCGACATTCGCCAGGTAGGCGTCCAGGAACGCGGCGCGCACGCTGTCCTCCCAGCCCTCCGGCGCCGCGACACCGTGCAGGATCCGCGACGCGCTCGCCGCGTAGGCAAACGAGCGCAGCATGCCGGCGACGTCGCGCAGCGGCGAGCGCTTGCGCCGGCGTTCCACCAGCGACCGCGCCGGCTCGCCCTCGAAGTCCATGACCACCCAGCGCCCATCCCCGCCGCGCAGCACCTGGCCCAGGTGGTAGTCGCCGTGGTGGCGGATGATCCGCCCGGCGGAGCCGACCGTGGTCAGCAGGCTCAGGCGCTCGCGCACCTCCTGCCCGCGCCCGCGGATCGGCGCGAGCTCGTCGAGGTTGTCGGG
>JAWVFZ010000513.1:0-4565 GCA_033855555.1 Solirubrobacteraceae bacterium | reverse complement strand
CGACCAGACCCGCGAACAACGACGCAACGGAGCACGCGGCGAAGACCGCGGCCGGTCCGCTCGCCGCAAGCAGGACGGCCGCGACGATCGGGCCGCCGAGCGTGGCGAGCGAGTCCAGCATGCCGCGAACCGCATTCGCGCTCGTCAGCTCTTGAGGAGACTTCGCCAACGCGGGCAGCAGCGCCGAATGCGCCGGTCGGAACAGCGTCATTGCGACCGTGGCGAGGACGGCGAAGCCATACGTCGTCGCCGCCGGCCCGCCGGCGGCCGTCACCGCCGCAGCACATCCCAGCATCGCGGCGCGGATGACTCCTACGCATGCCAGGACCCGCTCACGACGAACCCGGTCGGCCATCGTCGCGAGGAACGGTGCGAGCAGCGCCGCGGGAGCCATGCGGGCGGCCGTGACGGCGCCGACCGCGGCAACGCCACCGTCGCGGAACGCCACGACACCGAGCGCGACCATGAATGCGCTCTCGCCCGCCCACATCGCAGCGAACGAGAGCTGGGCACGGCGGAGCGTTCCGCTGTGCGCCACCTGGCCGAGCGCGCCCGCCCAATCGCGGAACCTCGGAGAGACACGGCCCCCCACGACACGACTATCTCAACCTTTCAAATCCGCCGCCGGGTACGTGGGGAAACGGGACGCGCCGACCCTTAGGGCGTAATCGTCGCGCGGGCGCGCTTGCGCTCGAGCATCGCTGCGTCGGCCGCGGCGGCGAGGGTCTTCAGCGTTCCCTGCCCCTCGTCGCGCGCCCACCCGAGTGTGATCCCCACGGGCGCGCCGTCGGGCGTCGTGACCGCGCGGGCGATCGCCTCGCGCAGGCGCGAGCACACCTGCGCAGCGGTCGCCTCGTCGGTGTCCTCGAGCAGCAGCGCGAACTCGTCGCCGGCCCAGCGAAAGGCGCGATCGGTGTCACGCGCGTGCAGGCGCAGCGTCGCCGCGACGGCCGTCAGCACCGCGTCGCCCGCGAGGTGGCCGTGCCGGTCGTTGATCTGCTTGAAGGCGTCGAGGTCGGCGAGCACGAGCGTGAGCGGCTTGCCGTCGTGGCGACCGCGCGCCACGGCGCGCGCGAACGCCTCGTCGAACGCGCGGCGATTCTCCAGGCCGGTCAGCGCGTCGATGCGCGCCAGGCGCTCGGCGGCCTCGCCCTTGGCGGTCAGCCCGGCGCGCTGGACGCGAACGCCGCGCATGAGCACGAGGCAGAAGCACGACATGGCCGTCCACAGCAGCAGCGAGACGATGACCGACGCAAGCGCGGCGTCGTCGCCGGCGTAGGTGAGCGGCGCCAGCGCCGACAGCCAGATCGCCACCATCAGCGGCGCGAAGCGGCGCGGCGGATGCGTCAGCGCGTTGCCCAGCGCGATCGCGACCAGCAGCTCGTGGTAGGGCGACGACCAGCCGCCGGCCAGCCACTGCAGCAGCGCCAGCAGGACGACCGCCGTGTAGCCCGCGACGAGGTGGGTCGAGAACGTGATCTTCGCCGGATGGCGCGCCAGATATGCGATGCCAACGGCCAGCGCCACGAGGACCGGGAGGGTGATGATCCAGCCGGCGCTGCCGATCGTGTCGACGGGCGGGAAGAGGGGCAGGAGGACGGCGACGACGAGCAGTGAGACCGCCCACACGATCGCCCCGTAGCGACGCTGTGCCAGCTCGTGGAGGACTGTGCGCGCGGGCGTCACCTTGACCTCTTCGGGTGTCCGGCGGGTGACCTTGAGTCGCGGAAGATTTCCCCGAACGTTTACCTGCGCCTCATCCTCCGCGACCATTGTCGGAGCATGCCTCGAATCATCGTCAAATCAGACGCACCGACCGACCGCGTCGTGCATTCCGAGCGCGTTTCGCCGTCCGATTTCGAGACGGCGCATTTCCGCAACCAACTCGCCGAGCGCGTTGCCTGGGCGGTGGGGGACGCGGAGCGCGACGCTAGTGACGCGGCGCCGGATCCGGCGGACACCGCAGCAGAGACGCCATCACCAGCTCACGCTGGGTAGGCCCCTGAGCCCCGTTCTGGGGCTCGGTCTGCTCCGACGCTTCCGGCGCGTCCTGCGTGCCGGGATGGGGATGCTTGTGCTCGTCCACAGGCTGGTCTCCTAGGCCGCTGTCCTTCCCGCGATCCGCGACGCCAAACGTCGCTTCCTCGCGCGGCCGGTAGCGTCTGCGCCATGAGCGACAAGATCCTGTACACGGCCGAGGCGCACGTGGTCGGCGGCCGCGCCGAAGGCCACGGCAAGACGAGTGACGGCGCGCTGGAGGTTGACCTGCGCCTGCCGACCGAGATGGGCGGCCAGGGCGGCGGCACGAATCCCGAAGAGCTGTTCGCCGTCGGCTACGCCGCGTGCTTCGAGGGCGCGATCGGCGCCGTCGCGCGCCGCATGAAGGTCGACCCCGAGGACGTGGCGATCGACTCCAAGGTCAGCCTGCACCCCACCGACGAGCGCGGCTTCAAGCTCAGCGCCGAGCTCGCCGTCACGCTGTCGGGAATCGACGACGAGCAGGCTCGGGAGCTCGTCCACGCGGCGCACTTCGTCTGCCCGTATTCCAACGCGACGCGCGGCAACATCGACGTCAAGCTGACCGTCAACGGGGCCGACGTCGAGACCAGCTAGGCGTTAGGCGAGGTGGGCGTCGAGCCAGGCGAGGGTGCGCGACCACGCATCTCTCGCCGAGGGCTCGTGATAGGACGCGCGGGCGTCGCAATGGAAGCCGTGGCCGGCGTCCGGGTAGCGAACCACCTCGGTGTCCACGGCTGAGCGCGCCACCGCCTCGCGCAGCTGCTCGACCTGCTCGACCGGGATGCCTTTGTCCTGGTCGCCGTACAGGCCGAGCCACGGCGTCTTGAGCTCCGGCGCGAGGTCCTTCAGTGCAGGCGCGCCGAAGCGGCCCTCGGCGATCCCGCCGCCGTAGAAGGTGACCGCGGCGCCGAGCGGGCGCCGCGCGGCCTCGATGAACGCGACGTTACCGCCCATGCAGAAGCCGACGACGGCGATCCGCGGGTCCGTGTAGCCGTGTTCGTGGAGGTGCGCGTAGGCCAGGTCGACGTCCTCCTTGATGCCCTCCTCGGTGAGCTCGCCGATGTACCGCTTCGCCAGCTCGAAGTCGTCGTAGGGGATGACGGGGTCGCCGCTGCGGTGGAACAGGTGCGGCACGACGGCCTCGTAGCCCTCGGCGGCGAAGCGCTGCGCGACGTCCTTGATGTGGTCGTTGACCCCGAACGCCTCCTGGATCACGACGACGGCGCCCTTGGGGACGCCGCCCTCGGCGGAGGCCTCGTACAGCGGCGTCGTGCTCACCGGCGCCGCCGGGCCTCGGGCGCGAGCGCGGGGTTCGACCAGCCGGCGTCGACCGGGTTGATCGTGCGCCCGGGCGGGACGATCTCGTCAATGCGATCGAGGATCTCGTCGGAGAGCGTCACGTCGGCGGCGCCGAGCTGGGACTCTAGCTGTTCGAGCGTGCGCGGCCCGATGATCGCCGCGGTCACCGCCGGGTGCCGGATGACGAACCCCAGCGCAAGGTGGATCAGGCTCAAGCCCGACTCCTTCGCCAGCCGCGCGAGCGCGTCGGCGGCCTCGAGCTTCTCCTGGTTTGCCGGGAGGCTCATGTCGAAGCGCCCGGGGATGCGCGCAGCGCGGGTGCTCTGCGGCGGCTCGACGCCCTTGCGCCACTTGCCGCTGAGCCAGCCACCGGCCAGTGGCGACCACGGGATCACGCCCATGTCGAACTCGAGCGCCGTGGGCAGCACGTCGTTCTCGATGTGGCGAACCAGGAGCGAGTAGGGCGGCTGCTCGGTGACGTAGCGCTGGAGGTTGCGCTCCTTGGCGATGTACTGGGCCTTGACCATCTGCGCGGCCGGGTAGGTCGAGCTGCCGATGTAGCGGACCTTGCCCTGGGCGACGAGGTCGCTCAGCGCGCCCAGCGTCTCCTCGTGGTCGGTCCACGGATCCCAGCGGTGGACCTGGTAGAGGTCGATCCAGTCGGTCTGCAGGCGCTTGAGCGAAGCCTCGACCTCGCGAAAGACCCAGCGCCGGCTGTTGCCGGCCTCGTTGGGGTCGTCGCCCATCCCGCCGTGGAACTTCGTGGCCAGGACGATGTTGTCGCGGCGGCCTTTGAGCGCCTTCCCCACGATCTCCTCCGACTCGCCGCGGCTGTACACGTCGGCGGTGTCGATGAAGTTGATCCCGGCCTCGAGGGCCCTGTCGACGATGCGGATCGATTCCTTCTCGTCGCCGTTGCCCCACTGGCCGAACATCATGGCGCCGAGGCAGAGCGGTGAGACTTGGACGCCGGTGCGTCCGAGCGTGCGATGGGTCATGCCCCGGAAGCTAGCGGGCCGGCGTTCTCCGCCTGCAAAGCTGGGTGACATGCCTCCCTACACCGTCGTGAACCTGCTTGAGATCGATGACAGCGTCGGCGACCGCGCGCCCGGCTTGGAGGGCCGCTTCGGCCGCAAGCACATGGACTCCCGGGACCTGGGCGTCAGCCATTGGCGCTATGCGCCGAACTTCCGCACGCCGGGCGGCCACACGCACGGCGAGCAGGAGGAGGCCTACGTCGTCGTCTC
>JAWVFZ010000512.1:0-2602 GCA_033855555.1 Solirubrobacteraceae bacterium | reverse complement strand
GTCGAGCGCCTGGCGGGCGAGGCTCGAGTTGTTGACCGCGCCGAGCGCCTCCTGGACGACCGCGACGCCGTTGTCGGTCGCGTAGAGGGCCGCCTGCGCGAAGCGGTTGACGTCGGCGATGAACGACTCGCCGACCCGCAGCGGCACGACGCGGCAGTTCGGGCACGTGCCGACGTCGTTGCCGTTGTCGGCCTCGGCGGTCGAGTCGCGCGCCTCGCCGGTGCCGTGGCCGTACTGGACGTCGTCGAACGCGTCGTTGTCGTTGTCGACGAAGTCCCAGCCGGCGATGTCGTCGACGAAGCCGTTGTGGTCGGCGTCGGTGCCGTCGGAGAAGGCGATCAACAGGTCCTGGGGCGTGAGGACGCCGTCCGGGCCGACGCGCCGCGGGTCGTGCAGGTCGACGCGCGGGTCGTTGACGTAGTCGTCGACGTTCACCACGCCGTCGCCGTTGCAGTCATAGCTCGTGCAGCCCTGGGGCTTGGGCAGCTCGCCGGTGTTCAGCCGGACCTTGCGGCGCAGGTCGGTCATCGCGCCGGCGTCGTTCCACTTGATCCCCGAGTCCAGGACCGCGATCGTCACATCCGGGCGCCCGGTGGTCAGGTTCCAGGCGGTGTGGACCGCCGGCGAGACGTCGGCGGTCGAGTCACCGCGCACGCCGCCGAGCTCCTGGGGGTCGGCGCGCACGAGCGCGTTCTGCGCGATCAACGCCGGGTTGCCGTTCGCGCCGCACGAACCGGTGTCGGGCTCGGGCGTCGCGGCCATCTTCCACGCGCCGCAATCGATCTCGTTGGGGACGGTTCCCGGCGCGACGTGGTCGGCATAGGGGAACGAGGCGCCGGCGGGTGCCGCGACGCAGGCGGTGAGAAGGGCGGCGAGCGCCGCACAACGGATGACCCTGACCATGATGGGGACATGAACGCCGACGTTGGATCGAACTTGCGGTGCGAAGCCCTACGCTTGGGTCATGCCGCAGCCCAAGAAGCCAGCGTCCGCGAAGCGTGCCTCCACGGCGAAGCGCTCGTCCACCGCCAAGAAGCCCACCTCGAGGTCCGCCTCGTCGGCGACCGCGAGCGGCTCGTCGGCCACCGCCAAGCGCCCGGCCGCCGCCAAGCGCCCGGCCGCCGCGAAGCGCCCGGCCGCCGCGAAGCGCTCCCGTTCGTCGGCGCCGCGGACCGGCGCGTCGACGGGCCGCAGCGCGACGGCCACGCCGGCTCCGACCGCCGCCGACGCGTTCTCTCGCCTGGCGGGCCTGCGCGACATGCTCACCAAGAGCGTGATGCTCACCGGCGACCGCATCCAGGAGGTCGTCGACGACGCCGTCTCGCGCGGACGCATGACGCGCACCGACGCCGAGGACCTCGTCGCGCGGCTGATCTCGCTGGGCCGCCAGCAGACCGAGGACATCATCGGCGACCTCGAGCAGCTGCTCGGCCGTGGCGCGTCCACGAGCGGCGACCGCGTGCTGCAACGGGTCGACAGGGCGCGCCGCGCGGTCGGCATCGGCACGTTCCCGATCCTCGGCTACGACGACCTCAGCGCCAGCCAGGTCGTCGACCGCCTCAGCGATCTCACGCCCGCGCAGCTTCGCAAGGTCCGCGACCACGAGAAGCGCAACGCCAACCGCAAGTCGATCCTTCAGGCGATCGAGCGAAAGCTCAAATGACCGAGACCCGCGCTGCAACCAGGCCCGAACGCGGCGCGGAGCTCGACCTGCGGATCGACTCGCTGGCGTTCGGCGGCAACGGCGTCGCGCGCAGCGACGGCTACGTCGTCTTCGTCCAGGGCGCCATTCCCGGGGACCGCGTGCGCGCGGTCCTGACCAAGCGCAAGAAGGCCTACGGAGAGGCGCGCACGCTCGAGATCCTCGAGCCGTCGCCGGAGCGCATCGAGCCGGTCGCCGACCACCCCGGCGCGCCGTGGCAGGTGCTGCCCTACGAGCGCCAGCTCCAGGTCAAGCAGGAGCAGGTCGACGACGCGCTGCGGCGCATCGGCCATCTCGACGGCTACGTCCTCGACGACATCGTCGGTGCCGTCGAGCAATGGCGCTACCGCAACAAGCTCGAGTACTCCTTCGGCACCGACGCCTCCGGGACGCTCGTGTGCGGCTTCCACGCCCCCGGCTCCTGGGAGGAGATCCTCCACATCGAGGATTGCCTGCTCGCCAGCGAGGCCGGCAACCAGGCGCGCCGCGACATGCTCGCGTGGTGCCGCGGGCAGGGCCTGGGCGCGTACGACCGCCGGACCCAGCAGGGCTTCCTGCGCAATCTCGTCGTGCGCGAGGGGCGGCGCACCGGCCAGCTGCAGGTCCGCCTCGTGACGAGCGAGGGCGAGCTGGACACCGACTCGCTGCGGGCCGCGATGGAGCCCCACTCGCTGCTGTGGACGCAGGTCCCCGGCGTCGCCGAGGTGACCGTCGGGCGCACCGAGATCGTCGACGGCAGCCCGACGTTCGACGAGGAGCTCGGCGACCTGCGTGTGCGGATCTCGCCGGAGGCGTTCTTCCAGACCAACACCGAGATGGCCGAGACGCTGTACTCGACGGCGGCCGAGTTCGCACAGCTCAAGGGCTGGGAGCGCGTCTATGACCTCTTCTGCGGCATCG
>JAWVFZ010000511.1:0-7898 GCA_033855555.1 Solirubrobacteraceae bacterium | reverse complement strand
CGCTCGCAGCACAAGGTCGCTGCGGCCGTCTACAACTCGTGCCCGCAGTGCCACAGCCCCCGCCGCCCGCACCGCGTGTGTCCCACGTGCGGTTACTACGGGGGCCGTGAGGTCGTCGCGCCCGACTCGGGCCACGACCACCACGATCACGACCACTAGCGGTTCGCCGTGGCTGCTCCCGTGACCGTCACCGTGGCGGTCGACGCCAACGGTGCTGACCTCGGTCCCGCCGAGGTAGCCATAGGCGCAGCGACCGCCGCCGCCCACGGCGTCCGCGTCCTGCTGTTCGGCCCTGCCGACGCGATCGGCGAGGTCGGCGATGGCATCGAGGTCATCGACTCGCCCGTGTCGATCGCCAAGGCGGCCGATCCTGTTCGCGCCGTGCGCTCCACCCCGGATGCGTCGATCGTGCAGGCGGCCAGAGCGGTTGCCGAAGGCCGCGCGCAGGCGCTCGTGGCCGGCGGGTCGACCGGCGCCGCCCTCGCGGCGGGGCTCTTCAACATCAAGCGCGCCAGCGGCATCCACCGCCCGGCGCTCGCAATCCCGATTCCGGTGCCGGGCAAGCCGGTGACGCTGGTCGACGTCGGCGCCAACGCCGAGTCGCGCCCCGAGCATCTCGTCCAGTTCGCCTTCATGGGCGCGGCGCTGGCCCAGGTGGTCCTCGGCGTCGAGCAGCCGCGTGTGGCGCTCATGAGCAACGGCGAGGAGGCCGAGCGCGGGACGCCGCTGGTGCAGGAGGCCCACGATCAGCTCGCGCGCTCGCCGCTGCGGTTCGTCGGCAACGTCGAGGGCATGGACCTCACGTCGGGTGTCGCCGACGTGATCGTCACCGACGGGTTCACCGGGAACGTCGCTCTGAAGGTCGCCGAGGGGGTGTCGCAGACGATGCTCGAGGCCGTGCGGTCGGCGGCGATGAGATCGGCGCGCGCCAAGCTCGGCGGGGCGCTGCTGAAGCCCTCGTTGCGCGTGCTCCGCGACCAGCTCGACCCTGAGGGACCGGGCGGCGCCTACCTGCTCGGGCTGAGACAGCTCGGCGTCGTGCCGCACGGGCGCTTCACCCACTTCGGCTGGTCGCAGGCCATCCTGCTGGCCGCCCGCGGCGTGTCGGGCGACATCGTCGGGCGCACCCACGCGGCCCTGGAGGCGGCCGGCGCGCTGAGGCCGAAGGGGGCTGGCGGCGATGCGCTCTCGTCCGGGGACCTCACTACGGTTCCTAGCCAGCCATGACCCGCGAGGAAGTCCTGTCCCTGATCCAGCGCCACCTGGCCGACGAGCTCGAGATCGACCCGTCGGCCATCGGCGTCGAAACACGTTTCAAGGAGGATCTCGAAGCTGATTCGCTGGACCTCTACACGCTCGTCCAAGAGCTCGAGGACACCTATGGCGTGAAGATGTCCGACGAGCAGGCCGCCCAGATCCTCAGCGTCGGTCAGGCGATCGATTTCGTCCTGGCACACGCCCCGAACGCCGCCTGAGCCCTGCAGCTCCTCAAGGACCTGATGGACGCGCTCCCCGAGGACCTCTCACGGCAGGTCTTCACGCACGCGTCGTGGACCGAGCGCCGCAGCGACTCGTATTCGCGGCTGGCGTTCCTCGGTGACTCCGTGCTCTCGCTCGCCGTCACCTCCCACCTGTACCCGCGCCTCGAGGCCGAGCGCTACGGCGCCGGGCGCCTGACGAAGATCCGCGCCCAGACGGTGTCGGGCACGTCCTGCCGCGCGGTGGCCGAGCGGCTCGACGTGCCGTCCCGGCTGCGCGCCCACGCGCCCGACGGCGTCGGGCAGCAGGCGTCCGCCCTCGTGGAGACCGAGCGTGTGCTGGCGTCCGTGACCGAGGCGGTGATCGGCGCCTGCTACCTCCACAACGGCTACGAGACGACCGCCGCCGCCGTCGTCGAGGCGTTCCAGCCCGAGATCGAGGAGGCGCTCGAGCACCCGGTGGACTTCAAGTCCACGCTGCAGGAGCGCCTGGCCCAGCGCGGCGAGGTCGTCGCCTACGAGGTCACGGCAGAGCTCGGCCCTCCGCACGACCGTGTCTTCGAGGTCACGGCGACGGTCGAGGGCATCGAGGTGGGCCGCGGGTCCGGCCGGTCGAAGAAGGCCGCCGAGCAGGAGGCTGCGCACCGCGCGGTCGAGCACCTGATGGCCGACGAAGACGACGACGAGGAGGAGAACGGGTCCTGATGCACCTCAAGTCGATCAGCCTGAAGGGCTTCAAGTCGTTCCCGGACCGCACGAAGCTCGACTTCACTCCTGGCGTCTCGGTGATCGTCGGGCCCAACGGCTCTGGCAAGTCGAACATCACCGACGCCGTGCTCTGGGCGATGGGGGAGCAGTCGCCGCTCGCGATCCGCGGCCAGTCGATGCAGGACGTCATCTTCGGCGGCGGCCGCGGCGTGCAGGCGCGCAGCGCCGCGGAGGTCGAGATCGTTCTCGACAACGCCGGCGGTCAGATCGACCTGCCGGTGGGGGAGATCTCGATCACGCGCAAGCTCGACCGGTCCGGCGAGGGCGAGTACCGCCTCAACGGCGCGCGCTGCCGGCTGGTCGACGTGCTCGAGGTGCTCAGCGACACGGGCCTGGGCAAGGAGATGCACTCGGTCGTCTCCCAGGGGCGCGTCGAGCACATCGTCACCTCCAAGCCGCGCGATCGGCGCCTGCTGATCGAAGAGGCCGCCGGGCTGGGCAAGCACCGCAAGCGCCGGCGCCGCGCCCAGCTGAAGCTCGAGCGCACGCAGGACAACCTCGACCGTGCGCTGGACGTCGAGCGCGAGGCGCGCTCGCGCCTGCGCCCGCTCAAGCGCCAGGCCGAGGCCGCCGAGCTGCACGAGCGACTGGAGCGCCAGACGCTCGAGGCGCGCTGGGAGCTCGCGCGCGAGACCGTTCGCGCCCGCCGTGAGGAGCTGCGAATCGCCGAGGAGACGGCGACCGTCGCCCGTGCGGCGCGCGAGCAGGCCCAGGCCGAGCTCGGCGCAGTCGCGGCCCGCCGCCAGGCCGCGGAGGATGCGCTGGCGCAGCGCACCGAGCAGCGCGAGGCGCTGGCCCAGCGGGTCTACAGGGCGCGTTCTTCGGCGGAGCGCATCGAGCTGCGCCTGGAGCGCACGCGCGAGACCGCCCAATCGCTGGGCGAGCGCGCGGAGCGCCGCGGGCGCGAGCTCGAGCTGCTGCGAGCCCAGGCCGCCGAGGATCAGCCCGACGAGGCCGGCTTGCAGCGCATCGAGGCGCTGGAGGCCGAGCTCGAGCGCCTCGAGTCCGAGCACCAGGCCGAGCTCGAACGCGAACTGGCCGCACTCGAGCAGCAGCGCGCCACCGCAGCCGCCGAGGCGCAGCGCCTTGCAGCGATCGCCGCGGAGCGCCGCGCCGCGCTGGCGGTCGCCGACGAGGCCGCCGAGGTCGCCCGCCGCGCCCGCCGCGCCGCGGAGTCCTCGGCCGAGGCCGCACGGCGCGAGGCCGCGAACGTCGGCTCCCAGCTCGCGGCCGCAAACCAGTTCCTGCGCACCCACACAAGCCTCGACGGCGGCCGCTCGCTTGCCGACGAGCTGACCGTCGAGCCCGGCCTCGAGCTCGCGCTCGCCGCGGCCCTCGGTGGCCGCCTCGGCGCCGCGGTGGTCCCCGACCGCGCCGCGGGCGCCACCCTCCTCGACGCCGCCGGTGCCAACGGCGGCAGCGCCATCGTCCAGGCCCCGAACGTCGCAACTATTGCGACGCCGGGGGCCCAGACCGGGCCGACCGCGGACGCTCGCTCCCTCGCGTCCCTCATTGACGGGCCGGCAGACGCGGTGGCGCTCGCGCAATCGCTGCTCGCCGACGCCTGGGTCGTCCACGATCTCGCCGCGATCGCCGACGACTTCGCCGGCGTCGCCGTCACCCCGAGCGGACGCGCCTGGTTCGGCGCCACGCGCGAGCTCCAGCAGGCGCCCACGGGCGGCTCCGAGCGCGTCCTGGCCGAGCGCAACCGGCGCGACTCGCTCATCGGCGATTCGGAGCATGCGGTCCGCGCAGAGCAGGAAGCCATCAAGGCCGTCGAGGCGGCGGCACAGGCCGTCGCCGCGGCAGACGCCTCGCGCGACGAGGCCGATCGCGGCGTGCGCGAAGCCGACCGCGAGCGCACCGCCGCGGCCGAGTCCGAGCGCCGCGCCGCGTGGCTGATCGAGCAGCGCCGCGCCGCGCCCGAGCAGGGCGCCTCGGCCGTGCGCCGGGCACAGGTCGAGGGCGAGCTCGCCGCCGAGCGTCGCGTCGCCGAGCGCGCCGCCAAGGACCGCGCCGAGCGCGCCGCGAGGATCGAGCGCCTCGGTTCGATGGTCGAGCGCGACCGTCGCCTCGTCCCGGCCGCCGAGCGCCTCGCTGCCGCACTCGAGCTGGCACAGGCCGCCGTCGCGACGCGCGTCGAGATCCTCGAAGCCGAGCTGGCGGCCGACCGCGAGGCCGGCGAGGGGGTGGCCACGGCGTTGCGCGCCTGCGCCGCCGAGGAGGCCCAGATCCAGCAGCGCCTGCGCGAGCATGGCGAGGCCGTCACTGCGGCCGAGGTCCGCGCGCAGCAGATCCGCGACCAGGAGTCCGACGCATCGCAGGAGCTGACGGGGCTGGCCGACCGACTCGGCCTGGCAGCCGAGCCTGCGTCACAGGCACTCCCGCGGGAAGAGGCCGCAGCCCTGCGCACGCGAATCGAGCGGCTCCAGCGCCGCCGCGAGCAGCTCGGGCCCGTGAACCCGCTGGCGAAGGCCGAGTACGACGAGGCGATCGCACACGTCGAGGAGCTCGAACGCCAGCGGACGGATCTCGAGACCGCCCTGCGGGACCTGCGCGCGTTCATCCGCGATTGCGACCGCCAGATCCGCGAGACCTTCGAGGAGACCTTTACGGCGGCGGCGCAGAACTTCGAGCGCCTCGCCGGGCAGCTGTTCCCGGGCGGCCGCGGGCGCCTGCGGCTGGTGCGCGAGGAGGTCGGCCCGAAGCCCGTCCTGGGTGGCGCCGAACCCCCGCGGGACGGTACCGAGGAGGTTCGCGCCGAGGCCGAGGCTGAAGCCGCCGCCGAGGCCGAGGCCGCCGCAACCGACGACCAGAGCGGACTGGACCCCGACGACGCAATGGGCGTCGAGATCGAGATCACGCCCGCGGGCAAGTCGATGAAGCGCCTGACCCTTCTCAGCGGCGGCGAGAAGTCGATGACCGCGATCGCGTTCCTGTTTGCGGTGTTCCTTGCGCGGCCGTGCCCCTTCTACATCCTGGACGAGGTCGAGGCCGCGCTGGACGACCTCAACATCGGGCGGTTCCTGGAGCTGCTGCGAGCCAACGCGGACCGCGCGCAGTTCATCGTGGTGACCCACCAGAAGCGCACGATGGAAGCCGCGGACACGCTCTACGGCGTCTCGATGGGCGACGACGGGGTGTCCAAGGTGATCTCCCGCAAGCTGCCACGAGAGGTCGTGGCGGCCGCCGAGGCCGAGCACGCCGCCTGAGCATTCCGGCCAGGCCAGGCATGACCTGGCTCCGGCAAGGGAATCCCGGTCCGCATGGACGGGCGGATCACGGTTCGACCCGAGGATCTCGAGGGTGCCGCACTTCTGCTGACGTCGGTCAGCGATCCCCGCGTGGCGATCTGCCTCGCGGCCTCCTGGATTCTGCGCGCCGACATCTCGACGCTGTGGGAGCAGGGCTCCGCGGGCATCGCGATGACCGCGACGACCGAGAGCGCGTTGGTGGCGGAACTGCCGCCCGCGGTCGAGCGCGTCATCGCGACCGGCAAGCGCTGCCACGCCGAGGACAGCTTCGGCTGTGCGTCGATCCTGGTCGAGCCGGTGCTCCACGGCCGGCGGACCGCCGGCGCCGTGCTGGTGGGCTGGCGTCGCGAAGTGCAGGTCGACGCCACCGGCTGTGGATTCCTCTCGCTGCTGGCAGCCCAGGCGGCGCTGGCCATGGAGCGGGCCGACCTCGCCGAGGAGCTCGCGCAGCTGGCCCAGACCGACCCGCTCACGGGCGTCGCCAATCGCCGCGGGCTCGCGCACAGCCTCGAGCGCGATCTCGCCGCCGCGAGGCGGACCCGTCGGCCACTCGGTGTCGCGATGCTCGACCTCGACCATTTCAAGGGCTACAACGACCGCGAGGGGCATCCCGCAGGCGATCTGCTCCTGCGCGGCGCCACTCGCGAGTGGACCAGCCGCCTGCGCGCCGAGGACCTGCTCGCCCGGTATGGCGGCGAGGAGTTCGCCGTCGTGATGCCCGACTGCGGCGACGAGACCGAGGCGGTCAAGGCGGTCGAGCGCGTCCGCTCCGCCACGCCGACGGTCACGGCATCGGCCGGCGTTGCGGTCTGGGACGGCCGCGAGCCTGCGGGCCAGCTGATCCGCCGCGCAGACGCTGCCCTCTACGAGGCCAAGCGCGCGGGGCGCGACCGCACGGTGCTCGCAGCGCCGCTTTGCCCGATCGAGGATGGATCAGCAGCCATCCACTGAGGGCTCAGGATGTCCCGACGAGCGCCTTCTCGCCCCAGAAGCTCGCGAACGGGTTGCCATTGAAGTTCTCGATCTCCGCGTAGCCCGCGGCGCGGTACATCCGCTCGGCGGAGGGCTGCTGCGGGCCGGTGTCCAGGCGGGCCACTGCGTAACCGAGCGCCCGCGCCTCGTCCTCCAGCGCCTTCAGGAGCTCGCGGGCGACACCCCGTCCACGCGCTTCGGGGACGACGAACATCCGCTTGATCTCGCACGCGTCGTCGGTCAGGCGCTTGAGCCCGCCGCAGCAGATGGCTGCGCCGCTCTCGTATCCGAGCAGGAAGGACCCTTCGGGCGGGCTCATCTGCGCGGGCGTCGCGGTCGGGGCGCCCGGCACGTCGATGCGCCCGTAGGCGGGGGCCAGTTCGACGATCATCGCCTCGAGAAGGTCGCTGCCCGGCGGCTGCGCGGCGTCGGCCCTCCGGAACTCGATCACGCCGCTATCGTCGCGCATCCTCATGCCCCATGACTGGACCGACCTCTTCATCGTCGACGGCGACGCGCCGGCCGCCGCCGCGGCGCAGGAGGCCGAGCCGGAACGCCGCCGGGGGTTTTTCCGCCGCCTGCGCGAGAACATGGGCAAGACCCGCGCGGCGCTCGGCGCGGAGATCCAGGCGACGCTCTTCGAGACGCTCGACGACGAGACCTGGGAGCGCCTCGAGGAGGCGCTGATCATGGCCGACGTGGGCGCCCGGACGACCGCCGAGGTCGTCGGCAAGCTGGAGCAGGAGGCCACGAGCGGGGGTCTTGAGGGCGGCCCGGCGCTGACGGCGCGGCTGGTCGACCTGCTCGCGGGGATCGCGCGGCCCCAGGACGAAGCCCGCATCGACCTGCGCCACGAGCCGACCGTGCTGATGGTCTGCGGCGTCAACGGCACCGGCAAGACGACGACGATCGGCAAGCTCGCCTGGCATCTGCAGCGGTCACTGGGCCGCACGGTCCTGCTCGGCGCGGCCGACACGTTCCGCGCCGCCGCCGTCGAACAGCTGGAGGAGTGGGCGCGCCGCGCCGAGTGCGAGTTCGTCAAGGGGCCGCCCGATTCGGACCCCGGCTCGGTGGCTTTCGACGCGGTCAAGCGCGGACGCGAGCTCGGCGTGGATGTCGTGATCGTCGATACCGCCGGGCGCCTGCACACGCAGGACGACCTGATGGCGGAGCTGACCAAGATCCGGCGCGTGATCGAGCGCCAGATGCCGGGCGCGCCGCATGAGACGCTGCTGACGGTCGACGCGACCACGGGGCAGAACGGGCTGCGCCAGGCCCAGCTCTTCTCGGAGGCCGTGCCGGTCGACGGCATCGTCCTGACCAAGCTCGACGGCACCGCGAAGGGCGGCATCGCGCTCGCCATCGCGGGCGAGCTCGGCATCCCGGTGAAGCTGATCGGCATCGGCGAGGCGCTGGAGGACCTGCG
>JAWVFZ010000510.1:0-5058 GCA_033855555.1 Solirubrobacteraceae bacterium | reverse complement strand
ACCATCTCGGCGCGCTGCCCTTCGTGATCCGCCAGATCGGCCAGAAGAACGCGCCACCGATCTACGGCGGCAAGCTGACGATGGCGATGGCGCGCTCCAAGCTCGACGAGCACAAGCTGCGCGACGTCCAGGTCGAGGACGTCGAGGCGGGGGACACGCTGGAGCTCGGCCCGTTCTCGGCAGAGCTGATCCACATGACGCACTCGATCCCCGACGCGATGGCGATCGCGCTGACGTGCGAGATCGGCACGACGCTCATCACGGGCGACTACAAGTTCGACCAGACGCCGGTGGACGGCACGCCCGCCGACGTCTCACGCCTCGCGGAGATCGGCCGCGACGGCATCCTGCTGCTGTGCGGCGACTCGACCAACGTCGACCGCGCGGGCTGGAGCCCGTCGGAGTCCGGCGTCGGCCCGCACCTCGAGGAGGTCTTCAGCCGTTGCGAGGGGCGCATCGTCGTCACGAGCTTCGCGTCGAACATCCACCGTGTCCAGCAGGTCGTCGACGCCGCCGCGGCGCTCGGGCGCAAGGTCGCGCTCGTCGGGCGATCGATGCGCAAGAACGTGAACATCGGCCGGTCGCTGGGCCACATCGACGTCCCCGAGGGCATGCTCGTGCAGGCCCGCGAGATCGACGACTTCGCCGATCACAAGATCGTGATCATCTCCACCGGCTCCCAGGGCGAGCCGCTGAGCGCATTGCGCCGCATGGCCCACCGCGACCACCCGCAGGTCGAGTTGCACGAGGGCGACACGGTCGTGTTCAGCGCGACGCCCATCCCTGGCAACGAGCGCGCCGTCAACGAGACGGTCGACCGGCTGTACCACATCGGCTGCGACGTGATCACGACTCGTGACGCGCCGATCCACGCCTCCGGCCACGGTTACGCGGAGGAGGTCAAGCTCATGCTCAACCTCACCAAGCCGCGCTACGTCATGCCGTTCCACGGCGACCACAAGCGCATCCACCTGCACGGCAAGCTCGCCGAGGCGGTGGGCGTGGACCCCGAGCGGATCTTCAAGGGCGAGAACGGCCTGCCGCTGGAGATCGACGAGCGCGGAGCACGCTTCGGCGCGCGCGAGCAGAGCGGCGTGATGTTCGTCGACGGCATGGACATCGGCGATCCCGCCGACGTCGCGCT
This sequence comes from Solirubrobacteraceae bacterium, assembly GCA_033855555.1. GTDB lineage: Bacteria > Actinomycetota > Thermoleophilia > Solirubrobacterales > Solirubrobacteraceae > AC-49. The sequence continues at coordinate 3,914 of JAWVFZ010000510.1, read as the reverse complement.
GCGCGACCGGCGCATGCTCAGCGCCGACGGCATCTTCATCGTCGTGGCCACGGTGTCCGAGCAGGACGGCTCGTCGGTCGCCGAGCCCGAGGTGATCTTCCGCGGTGTGCCCTATCCCGAAGACGCCGAGGCGATGCTGGACGAGATCCGCACGACGATCGAGGACTCGCTGGATCGCGCCGCCAAGGAGGAGGTTCGCGAGACCGACCTGCTCCAGGAGATCCTCCACGACGACCTCGCGGCGTTCGTCTATGACCGCCTCAAGCGCCGGCCGATGGTGCTGCCGGTCGTCGTCGAGGTCTGAGAACAGGCGGAGAAGCTTCGCGGCCCGCCTTCCCGACCTGGTCCATGCTCCGGTCCAGGCGTCGGGGAGGCAGGGGTTCGCGCCTGGGAGGCGGTCGGGGGGCGGGCCGCACTGCCATGGTGGCGCGGTTACATGAAGCTCTGATTCAGCTCAGCTAAGGGTTTCGTGAACGCTCGTAGCGCCGCAGGCGCTAGGAGGCCGGGAACGTGACGACAAAGCGCGCGCCGTCACCGGGCCTCTCCGGCCCCAGCGCGACGGTGCCCGCGTGGGCCTCGGCGACCGCGCGGACGATGCTCAGACCCAATCCGAAGGAGCCGCCGCGGTCGCCATCGCCACGCGTGAAGCGCTCGAAGAGCCTTTCGCGCAGCTCGCCGGGGATGCCTGGGCCGTCGTCGGAGACGGTGAGGACGACGTGGCCGTTGGACTGCTCCACGGCCGCATGGACGTGTGTGCCGGGCGGCGTGTGCTTGATCGCGTTCTCCATAAGGTTGAGCGCCAGCCGGTGCAGCTCGTCGCGCGAGCCGTCGACCATCGCCGGCTCGGCGCTGATGTCCAGCTCGTGGCCCTCGGCCACCGGCCCGAGCTCCGCCGCGGCCTCGACGACCACCTGCCCGAGGTCCATGGGCTCATGCGGAGCCTCGCGGCTGGCGTCCGCGCGCGCCAGGAGGAGAAGGTCGGCCACGAGCCGGCGCATCCGCCGCGAGGAGCGCAGCGCACTGTTCGCCGCCTCCGCCCGCTCGCCGTCGAGTACGTCCGCGAGCAGCTCGAGGTTCGCGAGGATCGACGTCAGCGGGGTGCGCAGCTCGTGCGAGGCGTCCGCGACGAACCGGCGCTGGCGAACGAGTGCCGCTTCGCTCTCGGAGCGGGAGTCGGCCAGCGCGTGCAGCATCTCGTCGAGGGTGCGGGCGAGCTCGGCGACCTCGTCCTCCGTCTTGGGTTGCGGGACGCGCAGCGTCGGGTCGCGGGTCTCGGCGATGTGGCGTGTGGTCTGCGTGAGCGCAGCGATCGGGCGCATCGCGCGTCTCGCGAGCCACAGCCCGCCCCCGAGCGCCAGCAGCGTCCCTCCGAGCACTCCGAAGATGAGGAAGAAGCGCACCCGCTGGACGGTGTTCTCGAGATCGGAGACCTTGCGCGCGTACTGGATGACGACTGCGACCCGCACCGAATGGTCGGGCGTCTGGAGGATCGTGCGGCGCGTCTCGACGCGGTAGCCCTGGATGAAGCGCGTGCGGTCCACGAACGGGATCGTGCGCCCGAGGTTCGGCGCGTCGGTCGTGTGCGCCAGGATCGTGCCGTCGGTGTCCAGGATCCGGATGACGGCGTGGATGGAGCCGGCATGGACGTTGAGGTCCGGATGCACACGGACGATCTGCTGGGTGTCGGCGCCGACGTCCATCGAGAGCCTGTCGCGCAGGTCGTCGGCGGCCGCGCGAAGCTGGTTGGCGAAGTCCGAGCGCACACGGCGGGTCGTCGCCTCGCCGACGCCGATGGCGAAGGCGCAGAGGATCACGAACGTCAGCCCTGCCGAGATCGACGCCAGCCGCCAGCGGATGGAGACGCGGTCAAGCACGCAGGACGTACCCGGCCCCGCGGATCGTGTGCAGCAGCCGCGTCTCGCCGTCGGCCTCGAGCTTGCGGCGGAGGTTCGAGACGAACACCTCGATCGTGTTCGTGGTCGCAAACGGGTCGTAGCCCCAGACCTCCTCCAGCAGCCGCTGGCGGGGCACGACGATGCGCTCGTTGCGCATCAGGTACTCGAGCAGCTCGAACTCGCGCTGGGTGAGGTCGACCGTGCGCTCGCCGCGGCGCACCTCGTGGGTGTCGGGGTTGAGCGAGAGGTCGGAGACGACGAGCGAGGCAGAGCCGCGCGGCGGCCGGCGACGCAGCAGGGCGCGCAGTCGCGCCAGCAGCTCCTGGCGGTCGAACGGCTTGACGAGGTAGTCGTCGGCGCCCGAGTCGAGCCCCTCGACCCGCGCCTCGAGCGCGTCGCGGGCGGTCAGCATGAGGATCGGGACGTCGTCGGATCCGCGCAGGCGCCGCGCGACCTCGATGCCGTCGAGCTTGGGCAACCCGAGGTCGAGGATCACCAGGTCCGGCACGTAGTCGGCATGCACGGTGAGCGCCGCCTCGCCGTCGGCGGCGAGGCGCACCTCGTAGCCCTCCAGGCGCAACGAGCGCTGCAGGACCTGGGCAATCTCCTCGTCATCCTCGACGACGAGGACGCGTGCAGCGCGATCCGGGCTCATTGCAGGGGTGATCGTAGGGCGTCGGGCATAAGGGAAGGTGAACCGCGCTGACCGTCGAAGCATGGTCGCCAGGGATGCCGCCCGCAAAAAAGACCCCTGCGAGCAAGCGCACCGCGGCCAGATCCAAGCCGCGGCCGAAGGCCCGTGCGCGCCGGGCGCCGGGCTGGCGCGCCCAGCTGCCGGTCATCGAGCAGCGCCACATCGACCTGCTCGGGCTCGGCCTCGTGGCCGCGGGCGTGTTCCTCGTCTTCCCGTTGTGGATGGGCTGGGAGGCCGGCCGCGGCGGCTCCGCGATGGTCGACGGCCTCCGCTACGTCGCCGGGGTCCTGGCCTACGGCGCGCCGGTCGGTCTTTGCGCCGCGGGCGCGCTCTGCGTGCTGCGCCCGGTCCTGCCGACGGTGCGCCCCTTCCGGGCCGGCGCGATCTGCCTTGTCGCAGCGCTTGCGCTTGCGCTGGCCGCAGGAACGTTCGGCCTGGGCCCGTCCGGTGTGCGCCAAGGCTTCTGGCACACGGACTTCCTCTCCGAGCGCGGGGGCATCATCGGCGAGGCGCTCTTCTACGCGGCCTCGAACCTGATCGGCTCGGTGGGCGCCCACATCCTCGCGCTCTTCCTGTTCCTGGCGGCCGTCCTGCTGCTCACCGGCGCCTCGGTGGCGGGCGTGGTCAAGGCGACGGCGGCCGTCACCGCCGACACGACGCGCGCGCTGCGGCGCACCGAGGCCGAGCTTCGCCGGGCCAAGCCCGCACAGGCGCCGCGCGAGATGCCCGCCGAATTCCTGCCGCCGGAGCCCGAGGACACCGAGCCGGTGATCCACGCCACGCACGTCGAGGCGCGCGCTCTCGACGGCGCCGAGCGCTACCCCGACTTTTTCGACGAGGACGTGCCCGCGCCGCTAGCCGAGCGCATCGTTCCGGCGCGGGAGCCCGAGCCCGAGCCCGAGCCCGAGCCCGAGCCCGAGGCCATCGGTGCAGTCGTCCAGGTGCCGGAGCAGGAGGGCCAGGTCCACGAGCTCCCCGCGGGCGCACGCGACTCGGATCTGGCCGAGGACGTCGACTGGCAGCTGCCCCAGCCGCACCTGCTCAAGCGCTCGACGGCCGAGCAGACACGCCCTGATACCGCCGGGCAGGAGAAGACCGCCGCCCAGCTGCTCGAAGCGCTGAGCCATTTCGGGATCGACGCGAAGGTCGTCGCGACCGTCGCCGGGCCCCACATCACCCGCTACGAGCTGCGCCTCGCGCCCGGCATCAAGATGTCGAAGGTCGCGCAGCTCAAGGACGACCTCGCCTACGCGCTGGCCGCCACCGACATCCGCATCCTCGCGCCGATCCCCGGCAAGCAGGCCGTCGGCATCGAGGTGCCCAAC
>JAWVFZ010000509.1:0-3163 GCA_033855555.1 Solirubrobacteraceae bacterium | reverse complement strand
CCCCCCCCCCCCCCCCCCCCCACGACCCGGCCTTTACGGCCATCGTGGACCGCTACCGGGGCCCGCTCGAGCGCTACTGCGCTCGGTTGCTGGGCCCCGGCCGCGCGGAAGATGCGGTGCAGCAGGCGTTCGTCAACGCCCACGCCGCCATGAGAGCATCAGACCAAGAGCTGGCACTGAAGCCATGGCTCTACCGCATCGCCCACAACGCCGCCATGAACACGCTGCGCGGCAATGCGGACGAAGGAGAACTGCTGGACGAGGACCGTCCCGGCATGACCCTGACGGCGGACCTCGTCGAGCTGCGCGAGCAGCTGCGCGAGACGCTCGCCTCAATCCAGGCCCTCCCGACCGCGCAGCGCGACGCCATCCTGCTGCGCGAGCTTGAGGGGCGCTCGCACGACGAGATCGGCGCCGCGCTCGGCGTCACCGCAGGCGGAGCCCGCCAGCACCTGCACCGGGCGCGCGTGAGCCTGCGCGCGGCAGCAAGCGCCGTGACCCCCTATCCCCTGCTGAGCCGCGTGCTGTCCGCGGCCGCCGACGGCGGCGCCCCCAATGCGGACCTGGTCTCGGGCGCCGGCCTGGGCCTCGGTGCCGGTGCGACCAAGGTCGCGGCTGGTGTCCTTGCGGCCGGCGCGCTCGCCGGCGGCGCAGTCACGGTCCAGCAGCATCGGACCGACTCGATCCGCAAGGCGACCGGCAGCTCGGCCGTCCACCGCTCCACGAAGACGTCCAGCGCGACCGGCAATCCCTCACCCATCGCGCTGGAAGCCGCAGCCGGCGGAACCGCGGGCGCGTCCGGGTCAGGCCCCGGCGAGGGCCGTGGCGCGGCCGGCGCCAGCGGCCGCCGGCGCGGCCACGTCGTCGCGGACCACCGTGACGGGTCGGGCTCGAGCGGCTCCTCCGGGAGCCACCGCGAGGGCTCGTCGGGCACCAGTGGGAAGTCCGGCGACGACCAGATCAACCGCGACGGCTCCGGGACGGGCCACGGGTCCGACGACAGCGCTACCCACAGCGGAAGCGGAAGCGGCGGCTCGGGGAGCGGCAGCGACGGGTCCAGCGATCCCACGGCGGTACCGGCTGACGACTCGAGCTCCAGCTCCGGCTCGGGCTCGGGCTCCGGGTCCGACGACACGCCGTCCCCGGACTCCGGCTCCGGCAGCGGGAGCTCCGGTTCGCCGCCAGTAACGGTGCCCGACGAGCCGGTGGAAGCCGACCACTCGGGCAGCGGCAGCGATGACCCGCTCCCTCACGACTGACGCTTGCTACCGCTGCCGGTAGCCGCCCGGCGGGCGCGCGTAGCGCCCGCGTATTGCCGACTCGCTCGGCGTCGCCGGGCCGTCGGGCGAATCGGTGGCTTCCTGGGCGGGCTCTGACTCCTGTGCGGGCTCGGCGCCCGAAGCCCCAGCGGCCTCCCCCGCCTGCGCGCGCCGGGCGCGCGCGGCGTCGAGCGTCCCGTGGCGCGCGATCTCGCGGGCCGCGCCGTCCAGCTCCTGGGCGAGGAGCGAGTCGGCCTCGCGGAACCGGCGCGCGATGCCACGCAGTGTCTCGCGCAGCTCCTTGCCCATCTCCGCTGCCACGGTCGCCTCGTCCCGAGCCGCGCGCAGCAGCTCCTGGGCCTCGCCGCGGGCGGCGCGCTCGATCTCGCGTCCGTCGCGCCGGCCTTCCGCCACGGCACGGTCATGCGCGGCCTTCGCCTCGCCGAGTTCGCGCTGCGCCTCGGCGCGGGCACGCTCGATCACCCGCCGCGCCTCTTTCTCCGCGTCGTCGCGGACCTTGGCGGCGGAGGCCAAGGTCGCCTTCTCGCGCTCGGCGACAAGCTCGTCGGAGCGCGCCTGCGCCCCCGCCAGAACGTCTTGGGCCTCGGCGCGCACCCGGTCGGCCTCGGCGCGCTGCGCCGCCGCGCGATCGCGTTCGGCTTGCGCGTCGGCGAGCAGCGCGCTCAGCTCCTCGCGTTGCGCCTGCGCGGCTGCGAGCGCCTTGGCGGCATCCTCGCGCTCGCGCGCAAGCGCGCCCTGTTCGGCGCCGAGCTGGTCGCGCAGCTCCTGTGCCGCGGCGCGCTCCTGCGCGGCGGCCTCCCGGTCCTGAGCGGCGGCGGCGAGCTCCTGCTCGGCGGTCCGGCGCTCGCGCTCGGCGGTGGCGAGCTCTTCCTTTGCCAGCTCACGCTCGCGCGTTGCAGCCTGCAGCTCGTCAGCGATCCGGTCGTGGGAGCCGGGGACGGGCGGGCGCGTGCGGCGATCCGGCTCGGCCGTGGCGCGCGGCGCCGGTGCACTGCTGCTCACGAACGGCTGATGGCTGACCGTGAGCTGCCAACCGTCGCTGCCGTCCTCGAGACGAACGGCGCGTTCCTCGACGACGGTCACGCGACCGAGGCGCACGGTCAGATCGGCAAGGAGGCGCTTGCGGTCAGTGCCCGTCACGGTGACGGTATTCGGCGGCACGGGCCAAACTTATCGAGGCTGCGAGGCGGCCGCACGCTGGAACGCGCGCCGGCTCAGGCCGCTGCCGGCGTCTTAGCGCGCGTGCGGGTGCGCCGCGCCTTCCGCGCAGCCGGCTCGACGAGGCGCGCGAGGAACTCGCCGGTGTACGAACCAGGTGTGGCGGCAACCTCCTCGGGCGTACCGGCGGCGATCACCGTGCCGCCCTCCTCGCCGCCTTCGGGCCCCATGTCGATCAGGCGGTCGGCCGTCTTGATGACGTCGAGGTTGTGCTCGATCACCACGACGGAGTTGCCTTGGTCGACAAGCCGGTGCAACACCTCGAGCAGCCGCTCGACATCCGCGAAGTGCAGGCCTGTGGTCGGCTCGTCGAGGATGTACAGCGTCGACCCCGTGGCGATCTTCGACAACTCGGTCGCGAGCTTCACGCGCTGGGCCTCGCCGCCCGAGAGCGTCGTCGCCGGCTGGCCGAGGCGGATGTAGCCCAGGCCGACGGCGTTGAGCGTTTCCAGGCGCCGGCGGATCTTCGGGATGTGCTGGAAGAACTCGACCGCCTCCTCGACAGGCATGTCGAGCACGTCGGCGATCGTCTTGCCCTTGAAGCGGATGTCGAGCGTCTCGCGGTTGTAGCGCTTGCCGTGACACTGCTCGCACGGCACGTAGACGTCGGGCAGGAAGTGCATCTCGATCTTGATCTGGCCGTCGCCGCGGCAGACCTCGCAGCG
>JAWVFZ010000508.1:0-8987 GCA_033855555.1 Solirubrobacteraceae bacterium | reverse complement strand
CGTCGACGAGGGCGAAGTCGCCGCTCAGCGGTCTATCGGGTGGTAGGTGCAGTCGTGGGGGTCTTTGTCGGCGCGCCCGCGAACGACCTTGGTCCCGTGGCGGATGCGCCCGTCCGACGCGTGGTCGAACGTGATCTCGACGACGAGCTCGGGCCGCAGGGCGACCCATTCCAGGTCGCGGCCCTGCGTCCAGCGACTCGGATCGCCGCTGCCGCGCTCACCGGTCTCGTAGGGCTTCAGCGTCTCGGGCAGCTCGCGCTTCTGCTTGGCCGTGAAGCCGCTCGAGTGGCCGATCTCGCGCAACTCGTCGCCGTCGTACATGCCGAGGATGAGTGCGCCCAGCGTGCCCTCGGCCTTCCCAGGCCGCCAGCCCATGACGACGGCGTCGGCGGTGCGCACGCGCTTGATCTTCACCATCCCGGCGCGCTCGCCGGGCCGGTAGGGGGCGTCGGTCTGCTTGGCGATCACGCCCTCCTCCTCGCGCAGCCAGCGCTGCGCGTCGGCGGCGGTCCGCACGACGGGGGTCAGCTCGAGGCCGGCGAGCTGCTCGAGCGCGGCGCGGCGCGCGTCGTAGGGATGCTCGAGGAGCTCCTGGTCGCCGCGGGCCAGCAGGTCGAACGCGACGAAGCGCGCGGGCGTCTCGGTGCTGAGGCGCTCGATCCGCGACGCGGCCGGATGGATGCGCTGGCCGAGCGTGCCGAACGACGAGGAGACGATCTCGCCGTCGACGACATAGCGCCCGGCGGGAAGGGAGGCGACGACCTCGGGGAAGTAGCGCGTCAGCGTCTTGCCGTTGCGCGACTGCAGCTCGATCTCGCCGTCGTCGACGAACGCGATGCAGCGAAAGCCGTCCCACTTGGGCTCGTAGGCCCAGCCGTCACCCTCAGGAAGGCTCTCGCGCGAGCGCGCGAGCTGGGGCAGGACCGGCGGCTGGAGCGGGAGCGGCATCGGGGCGGAGACTAGAGCTTCGCCTCAGCTGCAGCAGGACCACGGCGCCCAGCACGAACACCCCGCCGGCAAGTTGCCCCGCGCCGAGGCGCTCGCCGAACAGCGCCATGGCCAGCGAGACGGTGACCACCGGTTCGAAGCACGAGACGATGCTGGCCGTCGAAGGGCCGACGCGCTCGAGCCCGAGCAGAAATGTGCTGATGGGCAGGATCGTCGACACCAGCACGATCCCGGCGATGTCGAGCCAGCCATGCGTGGACAGCGTCGCGTCGATACCGCCTTGTGCGATGGCGGCGATCCAGAATGTTCCGGCCGCGCCGGTCGTGACGATCGCGCTGAGCAGAAACGGGTCGAGCTTCCCGACGACGGTGTCCGCGACGAGGATGTAGGTCGTGTACGCGACGGCCGCGCCGACGGCCATGAAGACCCCGAGCGTGTCGAAGGAGCCCGAGCCGCCGCCGAGCAGCACGAGCGCGGTCCCGGCGCATGCGAGCGTGAGCGCCGCGAGGCGGCGGCGGTCGGCGGGCTCGCGGCGCAGCAGGAGCGCGGCGATGAAGACCATCGCGGGATACGTGTAGAGCAGGAGCGAGGTCGTAGAAGCGTCCATGCGCTTGACGGCCACGAAGAAGAACCCTGACTGCGCGGCGTAGCCGACGGCGCCGAGGCCCAGCGCGGCGAGGAGGGTGCGGCGGGGCGGGAGGGCGCTGGCGTTCCGCGCGCGGGCGATGGCCCAGAAGATCAGCGCGGCGAGGGTGAAGCGCAGCGTCAGGAGCGACGTGATGCTCAGGTGCTGCTTGTACGCGTCCTTGGCGAAGATCGCCATGCAGCCAAAGCCGACAGCCGCGGCGACGCACAGGGCGACGCCCCGGCCGTCGACGCGAGCATGGGGGTGCAGGTGGGAATGGCGGCTAGAGGTTGCGCCGGCCATCGTCCACGCGGCTGTCGGTGCCGTACTTAGTGGACAGGGCGCCGACGGTTCCGAACGCGATTGTCGAGATGAGGAGGGAGAACATGGACCTAGTATCGGACTTTGTGCGTCATTGGAGTAGCCTTGAGTTACCTGCATGATCTCAAGGTTTTGCCTTGAACCTTCAACAGCTCCAGTACTTCCTCGCGTCCTTCGACCGCGGCTCCTTCAGCGCCGCCGCGGAAGCTTTGCACCTCGCCCAGCCATCGGTCAGCGAGCAGGTCCGGTCGCTCGAGGCCGAACTCGGCGTCGAGCTCTTCATCCGCGTCGGCCGCGGCCTGGTGCCGACCGAGGCCGGACGGGAGCTGCGCCCGCACGCCGAACGCGTCCTGCACGCAGTCGAGGCGGCGCGCGAGTCGGTGCTTGCGGTGCGCGAGCTGCGCGGCGGCACGGCGGCGTTCGGGATCTGGGGGCACGCGCGCTTCTACCCCGGCATGGACATCGTCGCCGACTTCCGCAAGCGCCACCCGAACGTGCGCATCCGCCTCCTCGGGCTCAACTCCGCCGAGGTGGTCGACGCCCTGCGCTCCGGCGATCTCGAGGCCGGGATGGTCGCGCTGCCGATCGACGACCGCGGCCTCGACGTGCGGCCCATCACCCGCGACGAGATCGTCTACGCCTCGACCGATCCGGCGCGGTTGCGCGGCAAGATCGACATCCGGCGCCTTTCCGCGGCGCCGTTGATCCTGTCGGACGCAAGCTATGGCGCAATGGACCCGACCCGGCGCCAGCTTGCCGAGCTGGCCCAGCGCGAGGGAGTCACGATCGAGCCCGAGATCGACGTTGAGGACGTCGAGTCCGCTCTCGCGCTCGTCGCCCAGGGCCACGGCGACACGGTCGTCTCGCGCGGTGTCCTGTGGAGCATCGGCTCGCGGCTGTCCAAGCGCATCGGCTGGGCGCCGTTCGCCGAGCCGCTCTACGACACGTTCGCCTTCGCCTGGCGCCGTGGCGCCCAGCTCTCCCCGGCCGGTCGTGAGTTCCTCGCGCTGGCCGAGGACCGCCTCAGGTCGCGCACCGACGCGCTGGAGCGCGAGGCGCCGCGCCGGAAAGCGCCGCGATGAGCCCGCGGGCGGCGGCGCGCTTCGTCCCGGACTGTGCGGTGCTGCTCGCGCGCCTGGCGCGCGACCCGCGCGTCCCGCGCGTGCGGCGCTGGTCGCTGGCGCTGCTGGGCCTCTACCTGCTCTCGCCGATCGACCTGGTGCCGGACTTCCTGCCGGTCATCGGGCAGCTGGATGACGCGCTTCTGGTCCTCCTCGCCCTTCGCGGCGTCGTCAAGGCAGCGGGCGTCGGCATCGTCCGCGAGCACTGGCCGGGACCGGATCGTTCGCTCGCGGCGCTGCTGCGGGCAGCCGGCTACCAGGCCGCGCGCTGAGCGAGCCCGAGCGCGTACGAGGTCCAGAAGGCGCCGGCGGCGGGACCGCCGTCGCAGGCGCCGTCGGACTCGCCGGGGCGCTTGACCCACAGGTTCCAGTCGAGGCGATAGTCGGAAGGGGCGCCCGGCCTGGCGCCCAGCGCGCGGCCCGACGGGTTGCACCAGGCGCCGTCCGGCGCCGGACCGAGGCCGTTGCGCGACGTGTCGACGACGAAGTGGGCGACGCCGATCGCCGCGGCCAGCTGCTGGCCGTAGCTCACCAGCCCGGACTGCGCGCGGAAGTTCGAGACGTTCAGCGCGAAACCCTGCGCGTCGGCGACGCCGGCCTGCGTCAGCCGGGCGGCCATCGTGGCCACCGGCTGCCAGGCGTCGTGCCCTCCGTCGAGGTAGACGTAGGTCCCCGGGTTGGCGGCGAGGACGCGCACGGCGTCCGCGAGCAGCGAGAGGCGCGTGGTCTGGTCGGCTGCGCTCAGGCAGCCGATTCCTGCGATAGCGTCGGGCTCGAGCACGACGATCGCGCGGCGCGCGCCGACGCCCGCTGCGAACGCGCGGATCCAGCTGCGGTAGGCGTCGGCCGACGCGGACCCGCCGGCGCTCCAGGAGCCGCAGTCGCGCTGCGGGATGTCGTAGGCGACGAGCGCCGGCACGCGGCCGGCGGCCGCCGCCGCGGAGACGACCGAGTCGACGGCGCTGCGTACGTCGCCGTTCCAGCCCCCGAACCAGAATGCCTGCGGCTGGGCGGCGATCTTGTCGAGCAGCGTGGCGCCGGCGGGATCGCTCGTGCGCAGGGCCGCCGCCTGGGTCTTTGCCTGAGAGGCCGGGTCGGCGTACAGCGCCGCGCCCGGGAGCGGACGGGCGGCCACGGAGCTCAGCTGCACGCGGTCCACGAGCAGGTTGCGGTCGCAGGTCGCCGTGCGGGCGTCGTTGTCGAAGCGCACCGTGAGCGCGTGCTGCCCGTCGGCCAGCGGCAGGTCGGCTGCGTAGTCGCCCCAGCTCGTCGACCCCACCTGGACGTCGAGCGCGACGCGGCCATCGACCGACACGATCATCCGCGGGGCGCCGTCGCACAGCTCGCCGCGCGCGCGCACGGCGATGCGCCTCGTGGCGCGCGACGTGACCGTGCCCGACGCGGTCGCCGTGCTCCAGATCTTCAGGGCGCGACCCCCGGATGCTGCGGCGTCGGCCTGCACCTGGCCGGCGCCGGACGGCAGCGAGAGGCTCTCGGCCTCGAGGCCGACCGGAGCGGCGATTGCGGACGGCGCGATGACGAGGAGGGCGGCGGCCGCAGCCGACGCGAGCGAGTGGCGGAGCGTGGAGGTCTTCACGCCGACTCGAGTCGGCGCGCCGGCCGCTCGGGTTTAGCCGGAGTGTCAGATCACGCTGCAGCGCGCCGCTCGGCGGGCGCAATCGCGGCGGCCGGCCGCCGCCGGCCACGGAGCGCGGGTGCCACGCCGAAGCTCAGGACGGTCAGGTGCACGCACGCGAACGCCACGTTGTTGAGCGTGCTGGGGTCGTGGCCGCGGACCAGGCCGGCCACGGCGATCGCGAGCAGCACCGCGGCGGCGGCGAGCGCCGGCAGCGCCGCCCGCGGCTGGCGCCCGTCCGCGCCGCGCTTCGGCGTGACCTTGAATGTCCCCGGCCGGCGCAGCAGCGCAAGCAGCGAGGCGTGCACGTGGATCCAGAACGAAGCCGACTGCAGGGCAAACGCGCGGAACGTGTACGCCCCGGAGCCCATCATCGCCACCATGCTGAGCGCCAGGCCGAAGTACGGCGCGAAATGCAGCAGGAACTGGTCGGCCGCCGGGGCGGCGAGCGGCTGGGCGCCGGTGAGGATGCGGATCACCGGGAACGCCATGTAGGCCAGGACCGTCCAGCCGGTCAGGAAGTACGAGCACGAGAGCAGGTACTGCACGCGTACCCGCAGCGGCAGTCGCGCGCGGAGCACCAGTCCCAGCGCGCCCAGGCAGCCGCGTGCCCAGCGGTGCTGCTGGCTGACGTAGGACGCCATGTCCTCGGGCCCGAGGCCCTGCGCGAGCACCTCCGGCACGTACGCGCTGCGCCAGCCGCGCTCGTGCAGGCGCACCGACAGCTCGAAGTCCTCGGTCAACGACCCTTCCGGGAAGCCCCCGACGTCCTCGAGCGCCTCGCGCGCGAACACGACGTTGGTCCCGCAGCAGAACATCGCGCCATGGCCGTCCTTGCCGCGCGCGATCGCGCCGAAGAAGAGCGCCTGCTGGCTCCAGGCGGCGGCGGCGAGCTCGCCGCTGTCGGCGTTCGCGTAGCACTGCGGCGTCTGGACGAACGCGATGCGCGGCCCCGCGAGGTGTCCCAGGGTCGCCCGCAGGAAGCGCCGCTGCGGCACGTGGTCGCAGTCGAGGACGACCACGATCGGCGAGCTGGTGCGCCGCAGCGCGTGGTTGATGTTGCCGGCCTTGGCGCCCGTGCGCCCCTTGCGGCGCAGGTAGCCGGCGCCCTGGCGCTTGGCGAGCATGCGCATCTCGTCGCGGGCGCCGTCGTCGAGCAGCCACACGTGAACGCGCGCGCCGTCCATGCGGCGGGCGGCGGCGATCGTCGGTTCGACCACGTCGACGGGCTCGTTATAGACCGGGACGAGCACGTCCACGTCGGGGTGCTCGCCGATGAGCGCGAGCGGCGGGCGCGCGCGCTCGCCCGCGCAGGTCCACCAGAAGCCGAGCGCCTGCAGGAGGTTGAACAGCTCGGCCGCGATCAGGATTCCGTAGAGGAGCGGGTTGCCGATCCGGGCGGGGTCGAGCAGCCAGGCGAAGTAGAACAGCGCCAGCGGCAGGCAGACCGCAATCCCGAACCGCAGGCGGGTGCGGTGGCGGCGGCCCGGCGGCGAGGCGCTCCAGGCCGGCGACAGCAGGCGGGGGTCGGCTTCAGAGGTCAACGCGACAGCTCCCAGACGCGGATCTGCGGGCGGTGCATGCTGGCGATCAGCCGCCGCCCCTGGTGGCGCAGCGCCAGCAGTGACTGGCGTGCCTGATTGCGGTACTGCGGCTTGTCCTGGAAGCTCGCCAGGAGGAAGACGCGGCCACTGTGGTGGCGGCGCGGCAGGCCATTGTCGAGCGGTTTCGCGTGCACGCCCGTGCCGTAGTAGGCGATGACGGTGTTCAGGTACTGCGGCGTGTAGACCACGATGTCTCCCGGGCGGGCGATTTGCCTGATCTGGTCCAAAGCCCCGCGGAAGTCGTACGTCCGCGGGTTGGACTGGTTGAGCTGCTGGTCGGCGGCGGCGACCCCCATCAGCCCGGCGGCGGCGAGCGTGAGCGCCACGGCCGCGGCGGCGGGGCGCACCCAGCCGGTCACGAGTCGCCCGATCAGCAGCAGCGCGATTGGCACGGCGGCGCAGAAGTACCGGACCTCGAAGATGAACGGCTTCTTCTGGCCGAGCACGAACAGCGCGGCCATCGGCGCCAGCGCGCACGCGACGAGCAGCAGCGTCGTGCGCGAGCGCCCGCGCCCCAGCAATGCGAGCGAGCCCAGGATCCCAAGCGGCCAGAGCGCCGCGATCCTGGTCATCGAGGCGTCCGAGTGGTAGCCGAACACGGCCCAGACAGCGTTCGTCAGCGCGCCGTAGATCGCCGGCCGCGCCAGGCCCTGCTGCTGGGAGGCGGCGGCGCCGGCCTGCGAGGGCACGCCCTCGAAGCCCTTGCCGGCCGATTCGTTGGCGTGGAACTGCTCCAGCGCGAAGGGCAGCAGCGGGGCCACCAGGACTGCGATCAGCAGCGCGGATCCGAGCCAGCCCCGCAGCAGTCGCCGGCGCTCGCCGGCGTCCAGGCCGCTGCGCAGGACCGTGATGGCGAACGCGGCCTGCTGGGTCAGGACCAGCAGCACGGAGAAGTACTGGTTCCACAGCAGCGCGGCCGAAGCGAGCGCGTAGCCGATCCAGTCGCCGGGCCTGCCGCGGCGCACCGCGCGCACCTGCATCCACACGGCCAGCGCCGCGAAGAGCATGAAGAACGAGTACATGCGCGCTTCCTGCGAGTACCAGACCGGGAACGGCGCGACGGCGGCGAGCGCCGCCGCGGCCAGCCCGGCGCGACGGTCGTAGAGCTCGCTGCCGGCGCGGTAGAGCACCGGGATCAGCAGCGTCCCGGCCACGAGCGACGGCAGGCGCACCGCGAGCTCGCCGTCGCCGAACACGCGCACCGTCAGCCAAAGCACCGTGTGGTGCAGCGGCGGGTGGACGTCGGTCGAGGCGAGGTTGTGCAGCATCGCGCCGTAGGACATGTGCGCCTGGCTGACCTCGGTCGCCTCGTCGAGCCACAGGCCGCGCGAGGCGAGCAGGCGCAGCACCAGGCCACCGGCAGTCAGCGCCAGCACCGCCGCGCCGGGCGGCGTCGTGAGCGGCCGCACCGCGGCGCGCGCTCGCGTGCCCGCGCGGGGGAACTGGAGCACCGCGGCACCGCCGGCGGTTGCGGCCAGCGCGCTGGTGGCGATGAGCGTGGCGTGCGCGACACCCGCGGCGTCGTGGCCGAGGACGAGCAGCAGCACGAGCTGCAGGGCAGCGGCGGCGCCCAGCAACACGAGGACAACGCGGCCGCGCCCGACGGCGCAGGCGTGGGCGACGAGCACGCGCGTCACGCCCAGGAGCGCCATCGCGAGCACGTACGGCGCCGCGAGCCCGGCCACCGCGGCGTAGCGCGGGCCGAACGCGGCCCCGACCAGCGCCGAGGGGTCGATCGCGACGACGCCGACGGCGGCAAGCCCGAGCGCTCCGGCGACGCAGACCGCCGCGGGGAACGCGCGCCGCTCGGAGGCCGCGCGCGGCAGCAGCATGAGCGGGACGGTGGTCGTCGCGAACGCCGCGAGCCCGCCGAGCGTGGACAGCACCGCGAAGCGGCCGGCCTCGTCGGGACCGAGCAACGCTCCGGCCGCCACGACGTCCTGGTTCTGGACGATCGCAAGCAGCAGGAACGCCACGACGGTGACGCCCGTGCCGGCGCCGGCACCAACCGCCGCCGCCTCGCCGGTAGCGCGGGGCGCCGCGTACGCGGGCGGTCGCGCCACGGCGAGTGCCGCCCAGCCGGCGAGCACCACACCCGCGGCCGCGCCGGCCTCGCCGAAGGCCAGCCCGAGCACGACGCCGGCGCTGAGCCGCACGACCGGCTCTGCGAGCAGGCTGCGCGCCGCGCGCCGCGGGGCACCGAGGCCGTACAGGCGCCCGCGGTCCAGCGCGATCAGGCCCGCGGTCGGGGCCGCCGCGGCGAGCAAAAGGATCATCGCCAGCGGCAGGTGCAGCGCCGCCGACAGCGGCACCGAGGCGGCCGCGAGCAGCAGCCCGACGCCCGCGCCCGCGGCAAGCACCTGGCGGCGGACGCGGCTGGCCAGCTCGGGGCTCAGTGCGCTCCCCGCGCTGAGGCTGGTCGCGGGAACGTGCACGAGCAGGTACAGCGCCAGGAAGCTCGCCAGGTGGGCGAACGCCCCGGGCGCCAACAAGCGTGCCGCCAGCAACGAGAACGCGAGGTTGCCCAGGCCGGCGGCGAGCTGACCGGCCGCGACGGCGAGCTGTTCGCCGGCGAGCGCGCGCAGCGGCAGGGGAGCGGCGCCGCGGGAGCGCCCGCCGGAGGCCATGGTCGGGGTGGCGCTCACGCGATCCACCCCGTCGGCGCAAGCTCGAGCCCGGAGATGGCGGCGCTCTCCTCGCCGCGTCCTCCCGACAGCAGCAGTCGCACGAGC
>JAWVFZ010000507.1:0-7510 GCA_033855555.1 Solirubrobacteraceae bacterium | reverse complement strand
AGGAGCTGAGGGGCCATGTCGTTTGTCCTGACGCATTGGTTTGTGTAGGGCAAACGATTGATAGCACGGAAATGATCTGGGCGCGCCTTACACTGTGCGTATCGCCTCGCTTCCCGTCATCCAGCCTGAGACGACGCACCGGTCCGCCGCGCTGCTCGCCCATCTGGTGAGCCGCATGCGGCTGCGCGTCGAGTCGGTGCTCGCCCCGTTCGGACTACGCCAGCGCCATCTCGTGGCACTCACCGTGCTCCGCGACGGCGGCGGCAGCACGCAGCAGGCGCTCTCCACGACGCTGCAGATCGACAGCACCAACCTCGTCGGGCTCCTCAACGAGCTCGAGGCCGAGAAGCTGATCGAGCGCCGGCGCTCGGACGAGGATCGCCGCCGGCACATCGTCGAGCTCACCACGGCCGGGGCGAAGCGACTCGCACAGGCAGAGCTTGCGCTCGCCACCGTCGAGGACGACGTGCTCGGCGCCCTCGACGATGAGCAGCGCGACACGCTCTATCGCCTGCTCCAGCAGGCGACGAGCGGCGACGTCGTCGAGTGCTCCCCGGCGGTCGACGCCTAGGCCTGCTGCTCTCCGTCGCCCTCGGTCTGCAGCCCCTCGAGCAGCGACAGCGCCGTGATCTGCGCGGGCGTGCCGGCCACCTGGCCGTCGCCGATGTCCTCGAGCTGCGGCGTGAACGAGGCGTGGATCGCGATCTCCTCGCCGCCGCCGTCCTCGAAGACCAGGACGGCGCGGTTGGGCTGGGGCTGACCGCCGAACAGCGCGTGATGCGCTGCCGCCAGGACGTCGCCGGCGAGGTTGCGCCAGGTCTCGAGCGCCTGCTCGCGCTCCTCCTCGTCCATCGCCGCGAAGTGGTGCTGGTTGCGCTGGGCGAGCGCGCCGATCGCGGCCTCGATCACGGTCGGGCCGAGCAGCGCGGTGCTGTCGACGGGCGGCTGCTGGGGGGCGTCTCCTGCCATATGGCCATCGTGGCAGTTCCGCGGTTGCGATGATGGAGCCGTGACGATCGCGGAGGCTCGTGCGCTGTGGGAGCCCGCAGGCGTCTACTGCAACACCGCGAGCTACGGACTGCCGCCGCGGCCGGCGTGGGACGCGCTGCAGTCCGCGCTGGCCGAGTGGCACGGCGGGCGCACGAGCTGGGAGCACTGGGGGCAGACGACCGACCGCGCCCGCGCAGCGTTCGCACGGCTGGTCGGCGTCGACGTCGAGCGAGTCGCGGTCGGCTCGACCGTCTCCGAGCTGGTCGGCTCGCTCGTCACCGCGCTGCCCGAGGGGGCGCGGGTGGTGGTTCCCGATGTCGAGTTCACATCGACGCTGTTCCCGCTGCTGGTCCAGCGGCGCCTCGACGTCCGGACCGTCCCCGTGCAGCGGCTGGTCGACGCGGTCGCCGACGGCGCCGACGCGGTCGCCTTCAGCGCCGTGCAGATGAGCAGTGGCGAGGTCGCCGACATCGACGGCATCGCCGAGGCGGCGGCCGCCGGCGGCGCGATCACGATCTGCGACGCCACCCAGGCGCTCGGCTGGCTGCCGCTGCGGGCCGGCCGCCTGGACGCCCTCGTGTGCTCGGCCTACAAGTGGCTGATGTCCCCACGCGGGAGCGCGTTCGTGGCCGTCTCGGATCGGCTGCTCGAACGGGCCGTTCCCCACAGCGCCGGCTGGTACGCCGGCGAGGACGTCCATGCGAGCTACTTCGGCCCGCCGCTGCGGCTTGCCTCGAGCGCCCGGCGCCTTGACCTCTCGCCGGCGTGGTTCTCGTGGGTGGGCACCGAGCCCGCACTCGAGCTGATCGAGCAGATCGGCATCGATGCCATTCACGAGCACGACCTCGCGCTGGCCAATCGCTTCCGTGCGGGCATCGGGCTCGAGCCCGGCGACAGCGCGATCGTCTGCGCCGACCTACCGGGCGCGGCCGAACGGCTGGAGCGCGCCGGCATCGTGGCGGCGGTCCGCGGCGGGCGGCTGCGCACGTCGTGGCACGTCTACAACGACGAGGCCGACGTCGATCGGGTGCTCGACGTGTTGGTCGGCTGACGTCGTGGCATGCTGCCGCCCATGGAGATCCGTCCCGCGCGCGGCGAGGAGGTGCCGCAGCTTGCGGCAATGCTCGCGCGTGCGTTCCACGACGATCCCTTGACGGCGTGGTTCCTGCGCAGCGACGCCAAGCGCCCCAAATACGCGAGGCGCTTCTTCGCCTGGCAGCTGCACCGCCTGCTCGGTCAGGAGCAGGTGGTCGCGGCGGCCGATGGCAGCGGAGCGGCGCTGTGGGCGCTGCCCGGCCGCTGGCGGGAGTCCACCTGGCAGGCGCTGCGGCTGTTCGTCTCGCTCGTGCCCGCGCTGGGCAGGCACATCCCCGTCGCGGCACGCGGCATCGAGAGCGTCGAGAAGCGCCATCCCGAGGATCCGCACCTCTACCTCGCAGTGCTGGGCACCGACCCGTCGGCGCAAGGCCGCGGCATCGGCAGCGCGCTGCTGCGCCCCGGCCTGGAGCTGTGCGACCGCGACGGGCTGCCGGCGTACCTGGAGTCCTCCAAGGAGCGCAACGTGGCCTTCTACGCGCGCTTCGGCTTCCGCGTCACCGAGGAGGTCCGGATGCCGGGCGACGGCCCCTCGGTCTGGCCCATGTGGCGGGACCCCAGTTGACGCCTCCCGCCGCTGTCCTCTTCGACAACGACGGTTTGCTGCTCGACACCGAGGTGCTGTGGACGCGAGCGGAGATCGTGCTGTTCGAGCGCCGCGGCGCAACCTTCACGATCGAGCACAAGCGCGACCTCATCGGGTCCTCCGGTCCGGTCGCCGAGGCCAAGGTGGAGCGGATGCTCGGCCTCCCGGGCGAGGGCCCGGCGCTCATGGCGGAGTTGCACGAGCTGGTCATGGAGGAGGCGCGCGGCGGAGTCGAGCCGATGCCCGGGGCGCTCGCGCTGCTGGAGGCCATCACAGTGCCGATCGGCGTCGCCTCCAACTCGCCGCGGTCCTTCGTGGAGCGCACGCTGGATGTCTCGGGCCTGCGCGACCGCTTCGGCTGCATCCTGAGCGCCGACGACGTCGCCCATCCCAAGCCCGCGCCCGACCTCTACATCGAGCTGGCGCGCGGCCTCGGCGCCGACCCGGCGCAGTGCGTCGCGCTGGAGGACTCCCCGACGGGCGTCGCCGCGGCGCGCGCGGCCGGCGCCTTCGTCATCGGCGTGCCCTCGCTGGAGGGCATCGTGCTGGACGACGCAGACCTCGTGGCTGCCTCGCTGGCCGATCCCCGTGTCGCGGCCCGGCTAGCCTGAATCGGCCGTGATCGCCGACAGCTCCCTCCACTCCTTCTTCGACGCGGTCGGGAAGTTCTTCTCGAGCCTCGCGAACATCAGCTGGGGCGCGCTGCTGCTCGGGATGCTGTTCCAGGCGCTCAACCTGACGCTCCGCTCGCGGGCGGCGTTCAACGTACTGCGCGCCGCCTATCCGGCCGAGCGCTTCCAGTGGCGGCGGATCTGGGGCGCTTACGTCGCCGGCGTCGGCTTCAACAGCGTCGTTCCCGCCCGCGGCGGCGACGTGATCAAGATTTTCCTCGCGAAGAGCTCGATCCCGAACTCGAGCTATCCGGCGGTCGGAGCGGGGCTCGCCGTCGATGCGATCTTCGACTCGTCGATCGGGATCCTCGTCCTGATCTTCGCGTTCACCCAGGGCGTCTTCCCGAAGCCACCGGACTTCTCCAAGCTCAACGCGTTCGACCTGTCGTTCTTCGCGAACCATCCGCGCTTCGCCCTGTTCTTCCTGACCGCGCTGGCGGTCCTTGCGCTCGTGGCGTTCGCGTTGCTGAGCGCCCGCGTGAAGGCCTTCTGGGCGCGCGTGCGCCAAGGGCTGACGATCCTGCGTGATCGCGACCGCTACCTGCGCCAGGTCTACGCCGTGCAGTTCGCCGGCTGGCTGTGCCGCTTTGCGGCGTTCTGGTTCCTGCTCGAGGCCTTCCACGTCGGCGGTTCGGTGCGCAACGTGCTGCTCGTGTTCGGCGTCAACGCTGTCTCCACGATCGTGCCGTTCACCCCTGGCGGCGCCGGCGTCCAGCAGGCGCTGCTGGTGAAGGTCTTCGCCGGCACGGCCGCCGGCACCACCGTTGCCGCCTACTCGGTGGGCCAGCAGATCGCGATCGCGGCGATCTCGTTCGGGCTCGGCCTGGCCGCCGTCGTCTTCATCTTCAAGTTCCGCTCCTTCAAGGAGGTCATCCACGCCGGCCGCGCGGACGAGGCGCAGGAGCGGGAGGGGCGGGTCAGCTCAGGCCCTGTCGCGCCTCGCGCACGAGGGTGACCGCCTCGGGGAAGACGATCGCCATGACCGCGCGGATCTGCTCGGCCTGCTCGGTCGTCGTGCCCTGGACGTTGATGCGGTTGACCGCCGCGACCGTCATGTTGACGGCCAGCTGAATCGCGTTGTCGGCCCACACGAGCCGCTGCTGACCCTGGAGCTGATCCATCGCCTCGCTCATCTGGCGCTGGAAGTCCGGGTCGTTGAAGAAGGCGCCGAAGTCCATGTGCACAATGCTGGCACATGGCTTCAACCGTCGAGGGAGCGGGCGTCGAGCTCGCCTACGAGGAGCACGGCAGCGGCCCGCCGCTCGTGCTGATCCACGGGATCGCCGGGGACCGCTTCGCGCTTCCTGTGGTCGATGGCTTCCGGACGATCCGCTACGACCGCCGCGGCTATGGCGACTCCGGCGCGCCCGAGCCCTACGCGGGCACGACCGTCAGCGAGCAGGCCGAGGATGCCGCCGCGCTGGTGCGCGCGCTCGGGGCCGAGGGCGCCGTCGTCGCCGGTCACGAATTCGGGGCGCTGGTCGCCATGGACCTCGCGGTCCGCCACGGTGCCCTCGTCCGCGCACTGGTCGTCTCCGAGCCGCCGCTGTTCGCGTTCGTTCCCGAGGCGACCGAGGAGCTTTCCGAGCAGCGCCGGATCCTGCAGGACGCGATGGCCAGGGGTGGCCCGGAGAGGGCGGTCGAGGCGTGGGTCGGCGAGCGCGCCGGCGAGGCGGCGCTCGCGCGCGCCAAGGCCTCCCACCGCGCGTTCTTCGCCGACTACGCCGGCCTGGCGTCGTGGCCGGTCAAGCGCGGGGATCTGCGAGGGCTGGCGGTCCCAGTAACGCTGCTGACGGGGCCGGAGACGCCCTGGCACGTGGTGCGCGCGGTTGAGGCGATCGCGGGCCTGGTGCCGGGCGTTGTGCGGCGGGAGGACGGGGATGTCGCGGGCGCGGTGGCGGCGCTTCGGCATTGAGGGAGAGGGATCGAGGCTGGACTGGTTGAGTGGGACGCCGTCGGCACATAGCGCCGACGGCGTCCCATCGACGACGATACGGCCGACCGGTCCAGCTAGCGCCTCCGCGCCACCACCGCGATCGTGCCCCCCCGGCCGGCGCGGCCCAGCAGCGATTCGGCGATGAGTGCAACCGGGGCGAAGGGGAGGAGCGCGAGCGTGATCAGCGCGTCCGGGTGGCGCAGCGGCGCGTTGCGCTTGAGCGCGTTGAAGAGCCAGGACGGCGTCCGCGTGAAGCGGTTGGCGACCGTCTGCCAGAGGCCGAAGGGGTTGTGCTCCAAGAGCTGGTGGTGCTCGCGCTCGACGGTGAAGCCGTGGCGGTCCAGGAGCGTCCGCAGGCCCGCGGGCGTCAGGTGCGTGCGGTGACGGGGCAGGTCGAGGTGGAACCAGCGCTCGCGCCCGATCCGGGCCTGGGCGCTGGCCAGGTTCGGCACGCCGAGGAGCAGCGAGCCGCCCGGGGCCAGCAGCCCGGCGACGTGCGCAAGCGCCGCGCCCGGATCCTCGAGGTGCTCGAGCACGTGCCACAACGAGACGGCGTCGTAGCGCCCGGTCGCCTGCTCCACCGTCGCGCGCACGAGCTCCACGCCGTAGACGTCGCGGGCCGCCGCGACGCCGCGCGCGCTGGGCTCGATCCCGTCCGCCGACCACCCGGCCGCGCGTGCCGCCGCCACGAAGCGCCCGCGGCCGGCGCCGGCGTCGAGCAGGCGCCCGCGGGGCGGACCGAGGAGCGCGAGCCGCCGGCGGTCGAACCGCGCCAGCACGGGCGCCGCGGCGTGCGCCAGGCGCGGCGAGCGGTCCGCATAGGCGCCGGATTCGTAGGCGTCGGGGCGCGGCGCGGGGCCAACGGTCATCGCGCTGGCGCAGCGTGCGCAGCGCCAGAGGTCGTAGACCGCGCGGTCGCTCGGCTCGGAGCCCCGTGCTCGCAGCCACGGCGAGATCGGCCCGCCGCACGCCGCGCACGCGCTCACCCGCCGCGGTCGAAGAAGTAGAAGCCCGGCAGCGCCGCCCTGGTGACCGTCGCGGTGATGGTCCCGTCGCCGATGCGGATCGCCAGGTCGTCGAGCGTGACGATCCCGGTCAGGCGCTCGCCGTCGAGGATCGGCAGGCGGCGGATCCCGTTGCGCGCCATGAGCTCGACGGCTTCGTCCACATCCATCCCTGGACGACCGGTGACGACCGGCGCGGACGAGTGGCCGAGCACGGGCTCGTCGGCCGAGCGGCCGTCGGCCACGATGCTGAGCGCCAGGTCGCGATCCGTGACGAAACCGACGATCTCGACGCCATCCAGCAGGATCACCGAACCGACGTTGCGCTCCCGCATCAGCTCGGCGACCTGACGGGCGGGGCAATCGGGCGGCGCCGTCACGACCTCCTCGGTCATGACCTCACGGATCTCCATGGCGCAAGGCTACCTCTGCGATGTGCCGTCGCGGGAAACACCCGCGCCGTAGGATGCGCGGCGATGCCGCCGACCCCCACGCAGCTGGCCTGGCGCGGGCGCATCGAGGCCGTGCTGCGTATCGCTGCACCGGCGCTCGACCTGCTGCTTGCCGCCGGCGACCGCCTTTCGCGCGTCGTGGAGCGCGACGAGCTCGACCCGCCGCCCGCCGCCCGCGCCTCGTTCGAGCAGCGCGAGCAGCGCGTCGTGGGGCCCGGGAACCCCGCCGAGTGAGCGAGCAGCCCGACACCCAGCCGGTCGAGGAGACGCTCGCATGGGAGGCCGAGCACGGCCCGCGCGCGGCGATCGCCGCCGCCTTCGCGGCGCTCGCCACGTTCGCCGGCGGGATCGTCTCGTCCACGGCGCTCTCCAACCAGCCGCACGTACCGCTCGTCTCGGCGCTGCAGAACGCGGTCAAGCCGGGCGCCGACCAGCGCGCGAGCCTGCGTTCGGCGCAGCTCGAGTACATCCACAGCAAGGCCGGCCTGCTCATCCTGGGCGGCGTGCTCCTGGGGGTCGGCTATTTCGCGCTGATCCCCGCGCTCGGCTACCTCTACCGCGCGGCGAAGGCCCGCCGCCCCGAGCTGCCGCGCGTGGCGATCGTCGTCGCCTTGATCGGTCCCGCCCTGCTCGGCGTGGCCGCGATCGTCTTCCAGGTGACGCTGACCACCAAGGCGGGCGACTTCGCCGCGAGCGCCGACCACACGCGCAAGGCAGTCGACGACGTGACCAAGGGCGGCCTGCTCCGCGGGGTGCAGATCCTGAACCTCCCGGGA
>JAWVFZ010000506.1:0-8474 GCA_033855555.1 Solirubrobacteraceae bacterium | reverse complement strand
ACGGCCTCGATGACGAAGTCGACGTCGCCGAAGCCCTCGTAGCTCGTTGTGCCGTGGATGCGGCCCAGGATCTCGGCGACCTGCTCGTCGGCCTGCTCCTGGGTGATCTTCTCCTTGGCGACCAGCCGGCCGATCTGCCCGGCCGTGACGTTGCGCGCCTCCTCGAGGCCCGCGTCGACGAATTCCTGCTTGACGTCCTTGAGCACGACGTCGATGCCTGCGGCGGCGATCGTCTGCGCGATCTGACCACCCATGGTGCCGGCGCCGACGACGGCGGCCTTGAACACGAACATGGTTTCTGGTGACTCCTTACAGGCGGGGGAAGAGGCGGGATCCTAGAGTGCGACGGGCGCTCGTACCTCCAGCTCGAACCGGGCCAGCGTGCGCTTGAGCGAGTCGCGCATCGGGCGCCGGACGAACAGGAAATCGACCACCTTGGACACGCCGCGGTCTTGCTTGATGGCGTAGTCGAGCTCGAGCGTCAGCGAGCATCCGCCGGCGCCCGGCTCGAACGCGATCGTCTGGCGTCCGTGAATCTTCTCGTCCTCGATCTCGACGGTCTGCCCCACGCGCGCCTCGAAGCTGACGACGCGCTCGAGCACGCGCCCGCGGCCGCCGGGCCTGGCGTCCCAGACGACGACAGCGCCCGGCTCGCGCGGCCAGCCCTCGTCGAGCTTGTGGACGTGGCCGAAGCCATCGACGAACGTCGGCCAGCGCCGCGTGTCGTACCAGAGCTCCTCGGCGTCGCTGGTCGCGACGCCAAGGAGCTGCAGGTCGGCTTTGACGCGCCCCATGGGCGGCGTGCCCGGGGCGGCGCGCTAGGCCGTGACGGCCTCGGGCTCGGAGGCGCGGCGCGGCAGCAGCGTCTCGCGGGCGATGACGAGGCGCTGGATCTGGGACGTGCCCTCGTACAGCTGCATGATCTTCGCGTCGCGCATGAGCTTCTCGACGGGGTACTCCTTGATGAAGCCATACCCGCCGTAGATCTGGACGGCGTCGGTGGTGACCTCCATCGCGGTGTCTGCGGCGAACCGCTTGGCATGCGAGGACTCGAGCGTGTTGCGCTTGCCCTGATCGAGCAGGACCGCCGAGTTCCACGTGGCGAGGCGCGACAGGTGCACCTTGGTCGCCATGTCGGCGATCATGAACTGGATCGCCTGGTGCATCGCGATCGGCACGCCGAACTGGACGCGCTCCTTCGAGTAGCCGGTGGCGAACTCGAACGCGGCGCGCGCGATGCCGGTCGCCATGGCGGCGACACCGGGACGCGTGCGGTCGAGGGTCATCATCGCCAGCTTGAAGCCCTTGTTCTCCTCGGCAAGGAGGTACTTGGCGTCGACCTCGGTCTCGTTGAAGGTCACGGTCGCCGTGTTCGACGCCCGCTGACCCATCTTGTCCTCCTTCTTGTCGATGACGACCGTGTCATCGCGCTTGACGAGGAAGGCGGAGATCCCGCGGTGGCCGGCGTCCATGTCGGTCTTGGCGTAGACCGTGTAGTAGTCGGCGTACTGGCCGTTGGTGATGAAGCACTTCGAGCCGGTGAGGACGTACTTGTCGGGCGCGGTGGGGCTCTTCACGGCCTTGGTGCGCATCCCCGACACATCGGAGCCGGCGCCCGGCTCGGTCAGGCAGAACGAGGCGAGCTTGGGCTCGGCGGTGAGGGCCTCGAAGAACTCCTTCTTGACCTCCTCGGAGCCGCCCAGGAGCACGGGTGCGCCGGCGAGGCCGTTGGCCCCCAGCGACGTCTGGATGCCCGAACAGCCCCAAGCGAGCTCCTCCTCGATCAGACAACCGTCGAGGTAGCTCAGGCCGGCACCGCCGTACTCCTCGGGCACGTGCGTGTTCATCAGGCCCACCTCGTGGGCCTTGTTGATCACGTCCTGAGGCCAATCTCCGTCCTTGTCGTACTCCCAGGCGACAGGACGAATCTCCTTCTCGGCGAAGTCGTGCGCAAGGTCTCGCAGGTTCTTCTGCTCGTCGGTGAGCGTGAAGTCGACCACGGTTTCAGTTCTCCTAGTGAAGACGAGCGCGCCCCGGGAAGCGAGACGCGCACCGGCAGATTGACTGGTCAGTCAACTACCCCGAAGGGTACCCCACATCACGCATTCGTCAATGCATAAGTGATGAGGGCCACACCCCCTGCGAGGGCGAGCACCGTGACCAAGACCAGCCCCCATTGCTCCGGGAAGACGGCTGGTCGCCTCGGTGCGAAGGTCCGGCGCCTGAGGCGCTTCCACATCGGCCAAACTGTAGAGCCGTGCAGGACGCGTTCTGGATCGTGCTGCTGGTTGTGGTGATCGCCGCGTCGATCGTCGCTGTCGGCACGTTCGCGGTCAGCGGCAAGACCTACGAGCAGATCGGGCGCGGCGGGCTCTCGCTGCGCGACGGCGCGGACCGCCCCGCCGACGAGCCGCTCTGGGGTGCGGGCTTCGAAGCCGTCCGCGATGACGAGATCCGCCAGATGCTCGAGGCGCGCAACGAGCGTCGCCTGCGGCGAGGCGAGGAACCGCTCGACGTGGAGGCCGAGCTCGCCGCGCTGGTCGAGCGCCCCGCCCCCGCCGCGGACCCCGCGCTCGTCGCCGAGGTCCGCGACCTCGTGATCGCCCGCAACGAGCGCCGGCAGCGCATGGGCAAGGAACCGCTGGACGTCGAGGCCGAAGTCGCCCGGCAGCTACGCGACCTCGCTTGAGCTTGATAGAAACCGCAACATGGTCAATCCGCGGCGGTTCGAGCTCGAGGACATCGTCATCAGGCCGGGGACGTATTTCAATCCCCAGACCGAGGTCCTGATCGTCGTCGACGACTCTCCGGATCTCGACGCCGAGATCTTCGACATGGAGGACGTCGAGGGCGCCGACTGGGTCCTCATCTCCGACGAGTCCCCCATCGACGAGCACGGCCGTGACGCCCTGATCGAGACGTTCCAGACGACGCA
Organism: Solirubrobacteraceae bacterium; assembly: GCA_033855555.1. Classification (GTDB taxonomy): domain Bacteria; phylum Actinomycetota; class Thermoleophilia; order Solirubrobacterales; family Solirubrobacteraceae; genus AC-49. Next base: position 5,539 of record JAWVFZ010000506.1, on the reverse strand, counting down.
TCACCCCGGCGTCACCGGGGCCGTCGCCGCCGACGAGGACGACGTCGAAGAGGTCGACGAGCTCGAGCCGGACGAGGAAGACGAAGAGCTCTAGCGAGCTGCGTCCGCTCTACGCGAGCGCGAACGACACGCCGAACACGCCGTACACCGCGAGCAGCAGAACGCCCTCGAACCAGGTCGACTCGCCCTCGGAGGTCACCTGGTTGGCGATCAACGCCGCCAGCAGGACGGCCGCGAGCTCGAAGCCGTTGAGCACGAACGGCATCGGCCCCGGGCCGATCACGAAGCTCGCCAGCACGAGCACCGGGGCGACGAAGAGCGCGATCTGCGCGCTCGACCCGATCGCGATGTTGACCGCGAGGTCCATCTTGTTCTTCACGGCGACGAGCACGGCCACCCAATGCTCGGCGGCGTTGCCGACGATCGCGACGACGATCGCGCCGATGAAGAACTCGCTCAGGCCCGCGGACTCCGCGGCGTGGTGGATCGAGCCCACCAGGATCTCGCTCATGACGCCGACGGCGACGCCGGCGAGGCACAGCATCGCCACCGAGCGCCGGACCGTCCAGGGCTCCTCGTCGCCGTGCTCGAGGTCGTCGCCCGGCGGATTGAAGAGCTCCCTGTGCGTGCGCAGCGAGAACAGCAGGCTCGCGCCGTAAATTGCGATCAGGACCAGCGCGATCGCAAGCGACAGGTGCTCGACCTTTGACCCGAACTTGACGATCTCGTCGTGCGCCCCCGGCAGCGAGCCGTGCTCGACCAATTGGAACACAGCCGGCATCGCGAACGCGGCCGAGGCGAGCAGCAGCATCGACGACTGCGCCGACGCGGCCGTGCGGTCGAAGAACTGGCGATCGCGCCGCACGCCGCCGGCGACCATCGCGGCGCCGAGCACCAGCAGGACGTTGCCGAGGATCGAGCCGACCAGCGACGCCTTGACGACCTCGTGCAGGCCCTTCTCGAGCGCGAACAGCGCGATGATCAGCTCCGGGGCGTTGCCGAACGTGACGTTCAGCAGGCCGCCGATGCCCGGGCCGCTGCGCGCGGCCAGCTCCTCGGTCGCGCGGCCCATGAGCGCCGCGGTCGGGACCACGCCCAGCGCCGAGGCGGTGAACACGATCGTCGGGTCGGCGTCGAGCAGCCGCAGGACGATGGCGAGCGGAATGAATGGCGTGAGCCAATAGGGCCAGGACAAGCGCGCTCAGCCGCCGTTCACGAGGGCCGCGCACTGCTGGACCTTCGCGATGTCCGTCCCCGCCTTCTGCACGCAGTCGAGGTACTTGCTCGAGCCGCCGGCCGGTGGCGTCGCGCTGGTCGTCGTGTCCGGCTGGGACGGAGCGGGAGTCGTCGAGCTCGAAGATGACGAGCCGCCGCCCTGGAGCGCGGTGAGCGCCTGTGTCAGGTCGCTCAGCGGACGCGCGCCCTTGGGCTCGGCGATCGTCTGAGCGGCGTTGAGGTCGGCGATCGTGAGGTCGAAGCGCAATTCGCCGGCCGTCAGCCCGCCGGCGGTCTTCTGAACGTCCTTGGGCACGACGAGCGACACCCTGAGCGCGATCCGACGCAGCGCGTGGTCCTGCTCGCCGGTGTAGACGTCGACTTGGGCGCTCTTGACCGAGCGCTCGATCGCGGCGCGCACCTTGTCGCTGATGCCCGTCGGGACGCCCTGCGCGGCGCCGGCGCCGAGGTTCTTGGCCTTCGCGAGCAGGCGGTCGACGTCCGCCAGGAAGCGCGGGACGTCCACCCCGGACGTGATGTGGAAGGTCGAGGTGCCGCCGACGTCGGCCTTGCCGGCCTGGCGCGCGTTCTTCAGCCAGCTCGCGGGGTTGACCCCAAGCGCTTTGAACGACGGGCTCGCATCCTTGCTCTTGGAAGCGCGCTGGGACTTCTCGTAGCCGCTGCGGAACTGGTCGAAGGTCGCCTTGTCGACGGTGTAGGCGCGCCCTGAGAGCTTGATGAAGCCGTGGTCGCCGAGCGAGACCGCGCCCGCCTGGATCGTCTGGCCCCCGGCGGCGATGTCGAGCGCGAAGTCGAACTTCGGCAGCTTGCCGGCGCCCTGGCTGGCGAACGGTCCCGTGAGCTTGAACGCGACGGGTCCGGTGAGCGTCGGCAGCCCCTGGGCCTGGAAGCCGAGCGAGACGTCGAGCTTGCCGGACTTGACGATCTTGCCGCCGGAGAAGGTGTCCTTGAGGAGGCTCGCGGTCGAGGCATCGCCGCCGCCCGAGCCACCACAGCCCGCAGCGACGAGCGCGGGCAGCACAAAGAGCGGGGCGAGTCTGCGCAGGCGGAGGGGCACGACGGCCCGACCCTATCGAAGCCCCCATAGGATGGGCGTCGGTGGCTCCGCGCACCATCCTCTATACCGGCAAGGGAGGCGTCGGCAAGACCTCCGTCGCCGCGGCGACCGCACGCCGTTGCGCCGCTGCAGGCCTGCGCACCGTCGTGCTGTCGACCGACCCCGCGCACTCGCTCTCCGACGCCCTGGGCGTGCCGCTCAGCGGTGAGCCCACGCTCATCGAGGGCACGCTCTGGGGCCAGCAGGTGAGCGCGCAGGACGAGATGGAGAGCAACTGGGCCGGCGTCCAGGACTGGCTCGGCGAGATGCTCCTCGAGCGCGGCGTGGACCGGATCAGCGCGGAGGAGCTGACCGTCCCACCCGGACTCGACGAGCTCTTCAGCCTGCTGCAGATCAAGCGCCACAACGAGGCCGGGGAGTTCGACTGCGTGATCGTCGACTGCGCCCCGACCGGCGAGACGCTCCGGCTGCTGTCGTTTCCCGATGTCGCGCGCTGGTGGCTGGAGAAGGTCTTCCCGCAGCAGTCGCGGCTCATGGATGCCGCGCGCCCCTTCGCCCGCGCGATGCTCGACGTCTCGCTTCCCGGCCAGGAGGTCTTCGACGACGTCCAGCGCCTGGTCCGCAACCTGATCGCGATGAACGAGATCCTTCGCGACGACGAGAACGTGTCCGTGCGGCTCGTGATGAACCCCGACCGGATGGTGATCGACGAGGCCCGGCGAACGTTCACCTATCTGAACCTGTACGGCTACCTCACCGACGCGGTCGTGGTCAACCGCGTGTTCCCGTCGGAGGTCGGCGACTACTTCGGGGCCTGGCGCGAGCGCCAGCAGGAGCACCTGCGCGAGGTCGAGGCGGCCTTTGCGCCCGTGCCGGTCCTGTGCGCGCCGTACTTTGAGGAGGAGGTCGTCGGCGGCGCGATGCTGGACCGGCTGGGCGACGCGCTGTTCGCGCAAGGCGACGCCGCGGCCGTGTTGCACAACACGGTCTCCCAGCAGCTGGTGGTCGGCGCCGACCACGCGGAGCTGCGGATGGCGCTCCCGTTCGCCGCCCGCGGCGACATCTCGGTCAAGAAGATCGGCCTCGAGCTGATCGTGCGCGTCGACGGCCAGAAGCGCACACTGATGCTTCCGCCGGCGCTCGGCGACTATCGTCCCGCCGGCGCCGAATTCGACGATGGCGCGCTGAAGGTCCTGTTCGATGGTCCCGCCCGAGCCCATGCCGACTGACGACCCGCTCCAAGCCCTGCGCGAACGCATCCGCGCAACCCAGGAGGCCGCCGAGCGTCTCGCCGGGGAGGCGTCCTCGTCGGCTCCCCGAGCAGAGCAGGAGCAGACCGTCCAGGAGGCGCAGGCGCTCGTCGCGCTTCTCCACACGCTCCGCGACGTCGTGCCGCCCGAGCTCTGGACGCAGGTGCGCGTGCTGATCCGCCAGCTGCTGTTGCTGATCCGGGCGCTCCTCGACTGGTGGGTGGACCGCATCGAGACCAGCCCGCGAGGCGCGGCGCCGGTGGTCGAGGACATCGAGATCGGCTGAGCCGCGCGCGTACAATCGAGCTGGAGATGGCGCCGTCGTCCACGACCTGGATCCTCACCGGCTCCCCCGAGAACTTCGAGGTCACGCGCGAGCGCGGCTTTCGGCTGATCGGGATGAAGGAGCGCCGGCGGCTCCAGGCGCTGGAGATGGAGCCGGGCGACCGGATCGTCTTCTACCTGACGAAGGTCCAGCGCATCGCCGGCTCGGTGCTGATCACGGGCGCGATGTTCGAGGACCGCGAGCCGGTGTGGCCGGGCGCGCCGAAGAAGCGGGACTCCTACCCGTGGCGCTTCGAGACCGAGCCTGAGCTGATCCTCCAGGAGGACGAGTGGATCGCCGCCGAGACGCTGGCACGTGATCTCGAGCATGTGCGCAAGTGGCCGGCCGAGCACTGGACGCTCGCCTTCCAGGGCCAGCTGCGAACCGTCTCGGACCATGACGCCGAAGTGCTGCTCGAACGGATGACGGCTGCCGCCGGCGTCCGCGCATGAGCTCGCAGGGCTTTCCCAGCAGGGTCGCGAAGGGATGGCGGGCGATGGCGCCCGAGCAGCGCCTCGCCGCGCTGGCGGCGCTCGGACTGCTCGTGACGATGTTCTTCCCGTGGTACGGGCTGCAGAGCCTCAACCGCAAGACCGGCGAGATCCATTCGCACTCGATCAACGCGTTCGGAGACGTCTCCTTCGTGGAAGCGGCCGTGTTCCTGGTGGCCGCCGGCGTCATCGCCCTGCTGTTCGCGCGCGCCGAGCGCCGCGCCTTCCACCTGCCCGGCGGCGACGGCACGATCGTCACGGCCGCCGGCGCCTGGGCGGCGGTGCTGATCTTCTACCGCGTCTTCGACCGCCCGGACGGCGGCGGCTATCCCGTCGGCATCGAGTGGGGCTTCTTCCTGGCCTTCGTCGCCTCGGGCGCGCTCGCCTATGCGGGCTGGCGCATCCGGCAGGCCCACCGGCCCGAGCCGCCGCTGCCGGGCGAAGAGCCGACCTCAGCCGTGCCGGCCGACAGGGCGCGAACGGAAGTCGCGCCGCGGCCCCGCCGCCGGCAACCGCCGCCCGACGACCAGCTCGACGGCCAGCTCACGTTCGACGAGCACTCCTGATCAGGCGACGAGCCGGGCCAGGTAGGTAGCCGTCTCATCGGGATGCAGTCCGCCATGGTGGCCGCGGAAATGCGTTTCGACACCGGCCGCCGGACGCAGCCAGGCCTCGCGCCCCGCTGCGGGCAGGACGACGACGTCGGCAAGGCGCGCGGCCAAGCGCTCGCCGACATGGTCGAAGAGCGAAGCCGCCGGGCGTACCTCGGCGCGCTCGCCGAGTCGCTCCGACAGCTCGGCGATGACGGTCTCGGGCTCGCGGACGTGCAGGAAGACATCGCGCGCCGACCCCGCCGGCCGTGCCTGCGTCAGGTGGGAGGCGAGCTCTGGCCACAGCTCGTCGAGGTAGTCGACGCGGTCGGGGGCCACGTCGATCTGGCCGTGGTCGGCCGTGAAGAGCACGGTCACGCCCTCGAGCTCTACCAGCGGCATGAGCGCGTCCAGCGCCTCGCGGATCGCCGCGTCGAACTCCGGCGACGACGGCCCGTGCATATGGCCCGTGGCGTCGATGACGTCCCAGTAGAGGTTGGCGTAGTGCGGGCCGCCGGGATCGGCCATCGCCGCGGCGAGCTCGCGCACGCCCGCCGCCAGGTCGGGGAACGGATGGACGGCAGAGCCGT